>NZ_JBLWFS010000029.1:0-49008 GCF_048323755.1 Alkalihalobacterium sp. APHAB7 | reverse complement strand
GATGAGATTTCCCATTACGTTAAGTAAGTAAGACCCCTTAGAGATGATGAGGTTGATAGGTCTCGGGTGGAAGCGTGGCGACACGTGGAGCTGAGAGATACTAATCGGTCGAGGACTTATCCAAATATGAAAGGCGGAAATGCCTTGTTCAGATTTGCAGGCGCTTGCGCTTCAGAAGGCGAAGTGGTAACTTCAACTGAAGAAGTGAAACGACCCAAAAATCTAGGCATTGAAGCTAGACAATAATAAAGCGTTGAATTCATCTAGCCATTATCCAGTTTTGAGAGAACCACTCTCAACTAAATAAGGATTTTCAGAAGCAAGAAGTTCAAGGAAGTGAAGTCCTGAGGAACGGATCGTATCTAAATACGTGAGTACCGGAAGGGCAAAACTGACGAAGAAATTCTAAGCTTATCAAAATTCGTAAAGTCTAGTGGCGATAGCGAAGAGGTCACACCCGTTCCCATGCCGAACACGGAAGTTAAGCTCTTCAGCGCCGATGGTAGTTGGGGGCTTCCCCCTGTGAGAGTAGGACGTCGCTAGGCCTTTTTTTTATTCCTCGTTCCACAGTAGCTCAGTTGGTAGAGCAATCGGCTGTTAACCGATCGGTCGCAGGTTCGAGTCCTGCCTGTGGAGCCACTTTGCTTCCATAGCTCAGTTCGGTAGAGCACTTCCATGGTAAGGAAGGGGTCAGCGGTTCGAGTCCGCTTGGAAGCTCCAGCGTACATATCTAGTAAGATGGTAACTTTCCGAAATGGAAAGTTTTTTGTTATGTAACAGTTTGCAATGTAGTATGGAATTCGAGAGATTTATTTAGTTCCAAGTATGAATGCACTTCTTTGGTTAGACCTTGGTTTTATTACGGGAAAAATTACTTGT
Source organism: Alkalihalobacterium sp. APHAB7 (assembly GCF_048323755.1). Classification (NCBI taxonomy): domain Bacteria; kingdom Bacillati; phylum Bacillota; class Bacilli; order Caryophanales; family Bacillaceae; genus Alkalihalobacterium; species Alkalihalobacterium sp. APHAB7. Next base: position 48,129 of record NZ_JBLWFS010000029.1, on the reverse strand, counting down.
GGCAAATATGAAAAAGTATAAAAAAAGGGTTGCATATAATAGAATGATTTTGTTATAATACTTTTTGTCAGTATGAATGAGTCATTTATGGCCCGTTGGTCAAGCGGTTAAGACACCGCCCTTTCACGGCGGTAACACGGGTTCGAATCCCGTACGGGTCACCAATTTTAAAAGGTTTTTAGAAGCAAGAAGGTCGAGGAAGTGAAGTCCTGAGGGAACGGATCGTATCTAAATACGTGAGTACCGGAAGGGCAAAACTGACGAAGAAATTCGTAGCTTATCAAAATCTTAATGGAGGATTAGCTCAGCTGGGAGAGCACCTGCCTTACAAGCAGGGGGTCGGCGGTTCGAGCCCGTCATCCTCCACCATTATGCCGGTGTAGCTCAATTGGTAGAGCAACTGACTTGTAATCAGTAGGTTGGGGGTTCAAGTCCTCTCGCCGGCACCATTTACAACCTTATAAGTTTAGCTGGAGGGGTAGCGAAGTGGCTAAACGCGGCGGACTGTAAATCCGCTCCCTGAGGGTTCGGCGGTTCGAATCCGTCCCCCTCCACCATTTGATTAGGATGGGCTATAGCCAAGCGGTAAGGCACCGGACTTTGACTCCGCCATGCGCAGGTTCGAATCCTGCTAGCCCAGCCATTCGAGCCATTAGCTCAGTTGGTAGAGCATCTGACTTTTAATCAGAGGGTCGAAGGTTCGAGTCCTTCATGGCTCACCATTTTGCAGAAGTAAAGTGAATAACCTGCGGGTGTAGTTTAATGGTAAAACCTCAGCCTTCCAAGCTGATGTCGTGAGTTCGATTCTCATCACCCGCTCCAATATGGGGCCTTAGCTCAGCTGGGAGAGCGCCTGCCTTGCACGCAGGAGGTCAGCGGTTCGATCCCGCTAGGCTCCACCAAAGCTATAACTGTAACCTTAGATATCATATCTAAGGATTTTTTGTTTTTAATAAACTATTATTCTATATTTCCTTCTATTCCCAAATAAAAATGGTAAAATAGGTAGTATATTTTAAGAAAAAGTTTTAATAACGTGAAACTTTTTCTTATGTGGTTCGTAAATAAACTAACCGCACTCTAAGCGGAGGGAATAGAAATGGATAGAATTATACAACAACTAATCAAAGAAGTTAAAAAAGGGGATCAACAGGCATTTGGAGAATTAGTAGAATTATTTAAAGATAGAGTATATCAACTTTCCTATCGAATGGTAGGGAACGTGCATGAAGCACAAGATATCGCACAAGAAGCTTTTCTACGTGCATACACGAATATTGAAAGCTATGACTCATCGCGAAAATTCTCGACATGGCTCTTTAGAATTACGACCAATCTTTCAATTGACCGTTTACGAAAGAAAAAACCAGACTATTTTTTAAGTGATCCTATTTCTGGTAGTGAGGGATTAACGGTCCAATCACAAATTGCTGCAGATCAAGATCTACCAGAGGAGCAAGTGGTAACGATAGAAATGCAAGAGTGGATTCAGGATGAGATTAATCACCTTCCTCCGAAGTATCGTTCGGCGATCATACTCAAATACATCGAAGACCTTTCCCTAAAAGAAATTAGTGACATCTTAGATTTACCTGTTTCAACGGTAAAGACACGTATACATAGAGGGAGAGAAGCATTAAGAAAGAGAATGCGAAATAAATAAAGGGGGATTTAGGATGGCTTGTGAGCGCCAATATGTACTTTTAATGCATAAGTACTTCGATGGTGAAGCTTCTGAAAAAGAACGAGCTGAACTATATGAACATATAAACAAGTGTGAAGTTTGTAATGAACATTATAATGAACTAAAACGTACCATTGCATTTGTCCAGAGTTCTTCACATATTTCTGCACCGAATGATTTTACAGCTAATGTTTTAAAGCATTTACCAGAAAATAAAAAGGCGACATCACGGGTTTGGAAGAGATGGATCAGACGGCACCCTTTTTTAGTGGCGGCTGCTCTATTCTTAGTCTTTATGTCGTCGAGTATTGTTTCTATTTGGAATCTTCAAGAAGGACAACTCATGGTTTCTGGTGCCGGGAATTTTCAAATTGACAAAGAAACCGGGACAGTCGTTGTACCAGAAGGTGAAGTGGTTGAAGGCGACTTAACGATTCGTAATGGAAAGCTTGAAGTAGCAGGTGAGGTAAATGGCAGTATATTGCTTATTAATAGTGAACAATATTTAGCGTCTGCTGGTTCTGTAAGTGGGGAAATCAAGGAAATTAATCAAGTGTTAGATTGGACTTGGTATCATATAAAAGAGTTTTTGTTAGAAGTAATTAATGTTTTTGATGGAGAAACAGAGAACTAAGGAATTTATAGAAAGTGTTATAGTTTTAATATAAAACTATAAATTTGAAAGGTATTTCTTTGTGATATAATGAAAAGGCTACTTATATAGCATAGTTACGTTTTACTAATGTTTGGAGGATACAAGCATGTTTCCTGACGGTGAAATTCAATTTCTTAGACATTTAGGCAGTATCGTTGATATATTATTGGTCACCTATGTTATTTATAAGCTTATTATGGTTATTCGAGGGACGAGAGCTGTTCAGTTATTAAAGGGAATCACAGTGATCTTGGCTGTTTGGTTCCTAAGTAATATTCTCGGCTTACATACGCTTCATTGGCTGATGACACAAACGGTGACTTACGGTTTGCTAGCCATTATTATTATATTCCAGCCGGAATTGAGAAGAGCACTAGAGCAGTTAGGGAGAGGACGATTTTTTTCAAGAACGAATGCTCCACAAGAAGAGTTAGCCACAAAGTCAATTGAAGCTATTTTAAAAGCTGCAAGTTATATGGCTAAGCGTCGTATCGGTGCTCTGATCTCAGTCGAAAGAGAAACGGGAATGAACGACTATGTGGAAACTGGAATTGGCATGCATGCTAAATTGACTTCAGAGTTATTAATTAATGTATTCATCCCTAACACTCCTTTACATGATGGCGCAGTAATTATTAAAGAAAATGCGATTTTAGCTGCAGGGTGTTATCTACCTTTATCTGAAAATCCATTTATATCAAAGGAATTAGGTACACGACATCGCGCGGCACTTGGAATTAGTGAAGTTACAGATAGTATCACGATTGTGGTATCAGAAGAAACGGGGAATGTGTCTCTAACGAAAAATGGAGAATTGCACCGAGATTTAAATGAAGAACAGTTACGACACCTATTAGAAAAAGAATTAATTATTGAAACGAAATCAACTTCGGCCTCTCGCTGGCAATGGGGAGGTAAGAAAAATGGATAAGTTTATAAATAGTCCTTGGTTTGTAAAAATAATATCATTCTTCATCGCCCTAATGCTTTTTATGATGGTCAATTACGATAATATTTACAATCAACCAGCAGGGGTCTTGCCTCCTGTTAGTCCTGGTACATACACACTTGAGGAAGTTGACGTTACAGCTATTTATGATACAGAACGATTTGCGGTGACTGAGATGGCAGAAAGTGTTCAAGTCAATTTAAAAGGACCACAAAGTTCAATTACACTTTTTCAGTTTACTCGACCTTCGTATGAGGTGTTTGTTGATTTAACCGACTTAGAGGCCGGTGTGCATAATGTTAGCGTTGAACATCGAGGTTTTCCAAATGATGTTACGGTTTCAATCGTTCCGAAGTTTGTACGGGTTGTACTACAAGAAAAGAAAACCGTCTCCTTACCAGTAGAAGTCGAATTAGTGAATAGAGACGAAGTGGAAGAAGGGTACTCCATTGGCACACCAATTGTAACACCAGTTAACGTTGAAGTTACTGCAGCTGAAGAGTTTATTGACCAAGTTGCTATTGCTAAAGTATATATTGATGTAAAAGGGGCAGATGAAACGTTTGAAAAAAGTGGCCCTGTAAAGCTTTATGATCACTTTGGGAATGAACTACATCTTGATGTTGAACCTTCTGTTGTTGATGTTCGCATTCCGATTACAAGTCCCTTTAAAGAAGTTCCGATAAAGGTATCTAAACAAGGGGAACTTCCTGAAGGTTTAAGTATAAATTCGTTGACTGTAGATCCAAAAGTCGTTACAATTTTCGGACCACAAGATGTTCTAAACAACATTTCCTTAATTGAAGGGATTAATTTAGACTTAAGTGAGATTACACAAAGCCAAACTATTCAATTAAATGTGCCAAAGCCCCGAGGAGTAGAGAAGGTAGATCCTGAGATCATTAATGTAACCATTGAATTAAGCATAGAAGAAACATTAATCTTAGAAGAAATACCAATCGAGATTACTGGGATGGCTGAAGGATATACAGCTGAAGTTATTACTCCTGAAAATCAAGTTACTGATGTGATTCTAAAAGGCTCGCGTGTCCTTTTAGATAAAGTAAGTAGAGGAGATATACAAGTATTTGTTGATATAAATCAACTTTCTCCAGGAGAACATGAAGTCGATTTACAAGTAGTCGGACCACAAAACTTGTTATTTTTAACAGCAACTGAAAAAGCGTTAATCATAGTCGAGGAAAATGAACAAGAAGATCAATAAGGGATTTATTGAAGGAGAGATTATTGATGGGTAAATATTTTGGAACTGATGGAGTGCGTGGTGTAGCCAATACGGAATTAACACCAGAGTTAGCATTCAAATTAGGTCGTATTGGTGGGTATATATTAACTAAAAATACACAGAAACCGAAAGTACTAATTGGGCGCGACACGCGAATTTCCGGTGAAATGCTGGAAGGTGCACTCGTGGCTGGATTACTTTCTATCGGTGCAGAGGTTATGCGTCTAGGCGTTATTTCAACGCCAGGGGTTGCATTTTTAACAAAAGCTTTGAGTGCCCAAGCGGGAATTATGATTTCAGCCTCTCATAATCCAGTCGCAGATAATGGGATTAAGTTTTTTGGACCAGATGGATTTAAATTATTAGATACTCAAGAACAGGAAATCGAAACACTCCTAGATCAAGAAGATACGTTACCTCGACCAGTAGGTTCAGAATTAGGCCAGGTCAATGATTACTTTGAAGGCGGCCAAAAATATCTTCAGTTTTTAAAGCAAACAGTGCAAGAGGATTTCGCAGGTTTAAGAGTAGCTTTGGATTGTGCCCACGGCGCTGCATCATCTCTAGCACCGCATCTATTTGCTGATTTAGAAGCTGACATTTACACCATGGGTACTTCCCCAAACGGTATTAATATTAATGCTGGCGTAGGCTCAACACATCCAGAAGCACTCGCGTCTTTAGTTGTTGATAAGGGTGCGCATCTTGGTTTAGCATTTGATGGGGATGCAGATCGTTTAATTGCTGTTGATGAAAAAGGAAATATTGTAGATGGCGATCAAATTATGTTTATATGTGCAAAGTATATGAAAGAGCAAGGCTGGTTGAAACATAATACAGTCGTATCAACAGTTATGAGTAACTTAGGGTTCTATAAAGGTATTGAGGAAATTGGTGTTGAAACAAAACAAACCGGTGTAGGTGACCGCTATGTTATGGAAGAGATGAGAAAAGGCGGTTATAACCTTGGGGGCGAACAGTCCGGTCATATTATATTCCTTGACCATATTACAACTGGAGATGGTATGCTATCTGCCCTGCAATTAGTTAATATCGTTAAAGCAACGGGTAAACCGTTATCTCAGCTTGCAGGAGAAATGAAAAAATACCCACAAGTACTTGTTAATATTCGAGTAACAGATAAAGATGCTGTTCAACAAAATGAAAAAGTTTCTCAAGTGATTGCGAAAGTTGAAGAAGAAATGGCTGGTCATGGGCGAGTACTGGTTCGTCCATCAGGAACAGAGCCGTTAGTGCGAGTAATGGTTGAAGCTAAAACCGAGGAGCTTTGTGAACATTTTGTAAATGAAATTGCGGATGTAGTTCGAGCAGAAATGGGATTATCAGAATAAGAGAAAGCGGCACAAGACGTGCCGCTTTTGCATATTTTTAATACTACATGACTTGAAAATGGATAAAGAATCGGTGGAATTCTTGTGTAAATATTTAACATCTTTACATTTGATTTAGGAAATAGATTGACCACTTTCAATGTCATATTGTATTATTATCTTTGACTTTGAAAAAGACAGGAGGTCAGACAACTAATTTTATCTTAAAGCGCCTGAACTATTCTAGAGATGAAGAATAGTTGACGAGGAAGGGGTTTATCGATGATCGGCGGATGCCCCTCGGTTGAACATCACAGCCGGAAGTTTTTGTAAAAAGCAGAGAGGTGACTTTCTGTACAAAATCAAAAGCATTGATGTTAATAATGACTATCAGAAGAGTGGGGGCAAGAAAAGGCCCTTGGATAAGTAAAATAAACATGGGTGTTTCTTGCCTCCCGATTGGAGGAAATAAACCATGTGTGGAATTGTTGGATATATTGGAACGCAGGATGCCAAAGAGATTTTATTAAAAGGGTTAGAAAAGCTAGAGTATCGTGGCTATGACTCTGCCGGAATTGCAATTGTAAACGATGAGGGTGTTCACCTTTTTAAAGAAAAGGGACGTATTGCAACACTACGTGAGGCTGTTGATGAGAATGTGACTGGAACGGTTGGAATTGGTCATACGCGTTGGGCGACACACGGGGAACCAAGTAAAGTAAATGCTCACCCTCATCAAAGCACATCACATCGCTTTACCATTGTTCATAATGGAGTTATTGAAAACTATTCACAGCTTAAACGTGACTTCTTAGAAGATGTAACATTTGAAAGTGATACGGATACGGAAGTTATCGTTCAACTCGTTGAAAAATCTCTTAACGAAGGTCAAACTGTTGAAAAAGCATTTCGTCAAACATTATCATTACTAAAAGGTTCATATGCGGCGGCGTTAATCGACGAGAAGGATCCGGAAAAAATCTATGTCGGTAAAAATAAAAGTCCACTTCTAGTAGGTATTGGTGAAGATGTAAATGTTGTTGCCAGTGATGCAATGGCGATGTTACAAGTGACAGATACGTTTGTTGAATTAATGGATCAAGAAATTGTAATTGTTACTCGTGATGAAGTTGAAATTAAAAATTTAGCAGGAGTAACGATTTCGAGAGAACCATTTAAAGCAGAATTAGATGCAAGTGACATTGAAAAAGGAACATATCCTCATTTCATGTTAAAAGAAATCGATGAGCAGCCTGTAGTTATTCGCAACATTATCTCTAAATATAAAGATAGTGAAGACAAAATCCAATTAGATGGTAATATTCGAGAAGCGATGAAAGAAGCAGATCGTATTTATATTATTGCTGCTGGAACGAGTTATCATGCAGGATTAGTTGGAAAACAGCTCATTGAACGACTTGCAAATAAACCGGTAGAAGTTCATATTGCTAGTGAATTTTTATATAACATGCCGTTGTTATCAGAAAACCCACTCTTTATTTTTATCTCACAAAGTGGTGAGACAGCGGATAGTCGAGGCGTATTAGTAAACGTTAGAAAACTTGGCTACCGTGCGTTAACGATTACGAATGTACCTGGCTCTACATTATCGCGCGAGGCTAATTACACGCTTCATACGTATGCAGGACCAGAAATTGCAGTAGCCTCAACAAAAGCATATACAGCACAAATGGCGGTTCTAGCAATTCTTGCTGTAGATACAGCAAATGCTCAAGGCTTTGATATCGACTTCGATCCAATTTATGAATTGAGTCTTGTTGCGACCTCTATTGAAGCTCTATGTGATCAAAAGGAAACGATTGAAAAGTTAGCTCGAGATTTCTTATCAACAACTCGTAATTGTTTCTTTATCGGTCGTGGCCTTGATTATTTTGTAGGATTAGAGGGAGCTCTTAAATTAAAAGAGATTTCTTATATTCAAGCTGAGGGCTTTGCTGGTGGTGAATTAAAGCACGGAACGATTGCATTAATTGAAGAAGGAACACCAGTAATAGCGTTAGCGACTCAAGAACATGTTAATTTAAGTATTCGAGGAAACGTGAAAGAAGTTGCAGCACGTGGAGCTAATCCGTGCATTTTTAGTATGGAAGGTTTAGAGGATGTAGATGATGCATTTGTTATTCCAAGTGTCCATGAGTATTTAACACCGATCGTAAGTGTGATCCCATTACAACTTATTTCGTACTATGCCGCTTTACACCGTGGTTGTGACGTTGATAAGCCACGTAACCTAGCAAAATCTGTAACTGTTGAATAATAAATTTAACATACTTGTAATTACCAATATACAAGTTGAAATATCTTCAAAAAACGAGGCTCAAAAGGTCTCGTTTTTTGTTAGAGCTAAATTTTTATAATTTGTCTAACACGAGTTTAAGCGCCGTTGATCGGGGATTTTTAATTTTTACATAAAACATTACTAAAATTACAGGAATAAATTACCACGTTTAGAAACGCAACTCTAGAAAATAATATAATTAAATCTTATTAAGGAGTTGATTTCTAGTGGCAAACAATAATTCTTCAAACCAACTAGTAGCACCAAACGCACAACAAGCAATTGATCAAATGAAAATGGAAATTGCACAAGAATTCGGTGTACAACTCGGAGCTGACACTACTGCTCGCTCAAACGGTTCTGTAGGTGGAGAAATCACAAAGCGTCTAGTACAAATGGCTGAGCAGCAACTTGGCGGTTATCAAAGATAATATGTATGGATTGGAGGAAGAGTAGACACTCTTCCTCCTTTTTGGTTGTGTTAATGGGTTATTTCGTTTTCTTTAATAGGTATTTACAGGTTGAGTAGTGGAGTCCTTCATGAAAGGATATGAACGCAAGAGCGTCTGAAACATTATCAAAAGTAGTACCAAATAAAACAAATGGCTTGGCAAAGGTAGTATCACCATGCTCACTATTTAACTTCTGTACTGCTTTTAGTTGTTTCTGAGACATTTCCATGACTTCAGCTACAGATGGTGGTTCTTCTGTCCATTCAGAAGGCCTTGTCTCCATATCAAACAATCTCTTATATAAGCTTGGTAACACAGGTTCGTAATGCTCAGAATGTCTTAATACCGTTTCAGCGATGACTAGAACGTGTCCAACATTCCAGCGTACCGAATTGTTAAAACCTTCTGGAACTGCGTCGAGTTGATGTTCTTTTGCAGCATTTAAAACTTGAATGTTGGCAGATCGAGCAAATGTAAATGCAGTAACAGCCATAATTTACCCCCCCTAATATTTTTTGATAATTCCGATAATAATTGTATACGAAAAAGCAATAAAAGGAAACTGTTTTGCATTTAGAAATAAAAAAAGAGGGCGACATTAAGTCACCCTAGTAAAAAATTAATTGGTTTTTATATTATTTTGAGGAGAAATCGTTTCAATAATCGAATGGATTAAGTGTTTAGGTGCCATTTCACCACCAGAAAACAGTTGTATAGCGGCTTGCCGGGAAAGGAGTTTTCTCGTTATCCTTTCTTCGCTCCAGCCTCGATTGTAAAGAGAAGCCGTTTCAGATATGAGCGTTTGAAGAAACTCTTTCTTGGCTTTAAGTGCTTCATGTCCATGTCCTACAATACCTGCATGTCCACAAAATACGGTATCGAATCGATGATCTAATATAAGACTAATCGATTTTAATAATTGCGGAATCGATTCACCTTTCATTCCATATAAAAGCCTCTTACCCAAGAAAAGATCGCCAGCAAATAACCAGCCGTTTTCTTCATTTACTAAACAAATATGATCAATTGAATGACCTGGTGTTTGAACAATGGAAAAAAGATGATTTTTAGTCATAATTGAGTTTTCAACAATTTCTCCGCAGACGCCTTTGGTTTCTTTTCCCCAAATTAACCGCCGATACAAAGGTATAATTGGAGGTGTCTGAAGTATCTTGGCTGTATGAGCACTCATTTTTATGGGTAAATCTAATAATTTCGATAACGTTGCTGCGTTACCAGCATGATCTTCATGATGATGAGTAAGTATGATCTGTTTTGGGTTTACTTTTTTTGCGAAATCAATAACGATTTCTTGGGCGCACACTGGACCTGTGTCAATGAGTAAACCGTCTACATAATAAACATTAAATGTAAATGATCTTCCCAATTTTTTTATTGTGCCATGTAGACAAACGACTTCGTCGTGTGTTGAGATTGTCTGTGTGAGTTTCATATTGACCACCTAGTTATAGTATGAATAAAGATTCAGTTACTATCTTACCACAATATTTTAAAAACCATTTATGTAGTTTATATGGTTTGTGTGAATTAGATGTCAATGATATATTTAGGGTAACGAAATTTTATAAGGGGGAGTTTCAAATGCAAGAGTATTTAATTGTTTTGAATAAAGATGAGGATACGGTTTCAATTGTTAATCTACAAACGAATGAGATTGAAAAGACGATTGAAACAGACTACAATCCACATGAAGTTGTAGTAACACCAGATGGTAAGAAAACGTATGTTACTTGCTCGTTAGGCAATAAAATTAATATCATTAACAATGAAACATTTGAAATTGAAACAACATTGGAACATCCAGACTTCAACTTCCCACATGGGCTAGGAGTAACGAATGACGGGAAAAAGATTTACATGGCATCGACATATAGTGAAAAAGTATTTATCATTAATAGTGAAACCGATGAAATTGAAAAAGTCTTTCCTACATATCAGAAATTATCGCATATGATTTCGTTCTCACCAGACGGAAAAACCGTATATGTACCCAACATTGGTTCAGATAATATGACGGTAATTGACACCGCAAAAGAGGAAATTGTCAATCATTTTCCGGTTGGAAAAGCACCAGAAGGAGTGGCAGTACATCCAAATGGTGAGCATTTGTATGTGGCTAACCAAGGAGACAATAATTTATATGTTATTAATACGAAGACATTTGAAGTAGAGCACAAACGTCGTGTAGGGAGCGTTCCTATTCGAATCGTCTTTTCACCAGATGGTAAATATGCATTAATTCCAAACCGAGAGTCAGGCGATTTATCGATTATTGAAACCGCACACAAATTAAAAGAAAATGTTAGACCTTGGGAAGTGAAACGGATCCGTGTCGGTGTTTGGCCTGGAGGAACGGTATTTAATGAAGAAGGTACGTTAGCATTCGTAGCGAATAATAAAACAAACGATATTTCTGTGATTAACATGGAGACGTTAAAAGAGGACCAAAGAATTGAAGTCGGCATTCACCCAGATGGAATTGCCTATTTAAAAAAATAATAGAAGAAAACAAAAGTACAATTTATAAGAAGATCCTATTGTGTAAATATAAAACATGGTAGGATCTTTTTATGGACAAATTGGAGGTCGTATAAAATGAAACAAACAATAAATTGGGGTGTTCTAGGTGATGCTGGAATTGCGAAAAAAGCAGTCATTCCTGCGATAGAACGAGCAAACAATGTCAAAATACTAGCAATCAGCAGCCAAGAAAGAGTACCTGAGCAAACAGCCAAAGAGTTTGCTATACCGAAAGCCTATTCCTCATATGAACAATTATTAACAGACCCTGAAATTGATGCGGTGTATATTCCGTTACCTAATGCGCTACATAAAAAGTGGGTGGTCGAAGCTGCTTTAAACGGCAAGCACATTCTTTGTGAGAAACCCGCAGCATTAACAAGTAAAGAAGTAGAAGAAATGCTGTCAATATGCAAACAGCAAGAAGTGAGATTTATGGAAGCGTTCATGTACCAATTTCACCCACAACACAAAAGAGTAAAAGAAATCATAAAATCAGGAGAGATTGGTAAAGTAAAACAGATGAATGCAGCGTTTACCTATATATTAGACTTAACAGCAAATAATATCCGATTAAACGCCCAACTGGGTGGCGGTAGTCTATACGATGTCGGCTGTTACTGTACTCACGCTATTCTTACTATTTTAGAGGCAGAGCCTGTTTCAGTGTATTGTAAAGGAAAGGTAGATGAGGAGAGCCATGTCGATATAACCGTACAAGGGACGATGACTTTTCCAGATCAGGTGATTGCAACGTTTACAAGTAGTTTTGAGCAATTTCCAGTGAATCAATACGAGGTTATCGGAACAAAAGGAAGAATAGTCGTTCCTCAGGCATTTCGTCCCGATAAGCAAGGTGGGGCAGGAAGGTTAACCGTTACCACTGAGCATGGAACTCGCGAAGAGTCTGTAGTGGCCGATCAATACCGCAGTCAAATTGAATATATTTCGAATGCGATTTTAAAAGGGGAAGACCTAAACGATAATAATGAGCATACGTTAAAGAATATGCGTGTCATGGATGCATGTCTTAGATCCATGTCCGAGAAAAAGAGTGTCCAAGTTCTTTAAACGACAGAAAAAATTAATTTGTATGTCGAGTAAACTTTCATTATACTATTGGGATAAGAGCAAGACAGGAAGGAAGCAATCGTATGAGTAAACAAGAAACATTACCAAGAAAAACATTTGCTATTATATCTCACCCCGATGCAGGGAAAACGACATTGACAGAAAAAGTGTTACTGCTCGGTGGGGGAATAAGAAAAGCAGGAACCGTAAAAGGGAAAAAATCAGGTGTATATGCAACATCTGACTGGATGGAAATTGAAAAGCAACGTGGGATTTCTGTTACTTCAAGTGTTATGCAACTTGAATACGAAGGAGTCCAAATTAACATTCTCGATACTCCAGGTCACCAAGACTTCAGTGAGGATACGTATCGTACATTAACAGCCGTTGATACAGCAGTTATGGTCATTGATGGGACAAAAGGGATAGAGGCACAGACGCTTAAGCTGTTTAAGGTTTGTAAAATGAGAGGAATTCCTATTCTAACCTTTATTAATAAGCTAGACCGTGAAGGAAAAGAGCCACTAGATTTATTAGCTGAAATAGAAGAAGTGTTAGAAATGGAAACGTATGCGATGAATTGGCCAATCGGTATGGGAAAAACTTTAAAAGGAATTTATAACCGGACCGATCAATCAGTTGAAGTTTTCATTGAAGGTCAAGAACATCAAGTCGTAAGTCTTGAAGAAGCGGGACTTCGTGATTATGAAACGGAAAAATTAGATGAAGACATTATGCTTCTTGATGAAGCAGGAAACTCCTTTTCAATGGAAAAAGTAAGAGAAGGAAAGATGACGCCTGTTTTCTTTGGTAGTGCCTTGAGCAACTTTGGTGTTCAAGGATTCCTTGAGCAATTTGTTCGATTAGCTGCACCCCCGCAACCTAGACAATCATCGAAAGGGGAAGTTCAACCTGAAGCTTCTCAGTTTTCTGGATTTATTTTTAAAATTCAAGCGAACATGAATCCGAAGCATCGTGATAGAATTGCATTTTTACGGATTTGTTCAGGGGCTTTTGAGAGAGGGATGGATGTGACCCTTGCCCGAACAGGAAAAAGGATAAAGCTGGCACAATCTCATCAATTTTTTGCGTCAGAACGTGAAACAGTTGATACAGCTTATGCTGGGGATATCATTGGAATTTACGATTCTGGCGTTTATCAAGTTGGGGATACATTACTAACGGGAAATGACGTTTTTCAATATGAAGAACTGCCACAGTTTCCACCTGAGCGATTTGCAAAAGTAATAGCTAAAAATGCTTTAAAACATAAGCATTTCCATAAAGGCCTTCACCAGCTTGTTCAAGAAGGAACGATCCAACTATACCGCACTCCTTATTTTGATGATTATATCTTAGGCGCAGTCGGTGAATTACAGTATCAAGTGTTTGAATATCGAATGAAAAATGAATATAACGTTGATATTGAATTATCGTATCTTCCGCATTCTCTCGCAAGATGGGTCGTTGAAGGGGAAGTGACAGATCGAATGACAGACAGCCGCAAGCTTCTGGTTAAGGATCTTCACGAACGTACAGTGATCTTATTTGAAAATGATTTTACGTACAATTGGTTTAAAGATAAGTACCCTGAGATTAAGTTATCTTCGGGTTGGGATATGTTATTTTAAGGTTTGGAATTAGAGCTAACTCATTTTACTTCTTGACTAAGAAAGCTAGACATTGCTGTTATATAGCATGTCTAGCTTTTTTGCTTTTATATAATGTTAACTTTGCTTTTATTGTCAATAATGGATACCCATTCAAACGTAGCATTAAATAACTGTTTTTCAAAAAGGTAACTAGAAAAGGTGTGGTCAGCATTTTGAATGAAAGAATAATGAGTTTTCGCTGCTTGATTTTCTTTCAGTGCTTTGTAGTAATCTATCGTATTACCAGGAGGAACATCTTGATCTTTTGCAGCGTGAATGATGTATGCTGGACCTTTATAATTGCGTAAAGTCTTTAAAGGGTGGTGAAGCTTCAAATCTTGAAAGAAGAGATGACTTAAATTAAACCCTTGGTAATCAAAGACACCTTCTATGTGAGCCTGAGTAACGGCCTCTTCAGTCGTAATCCGAACAATATCTTTGTACGGTCTTGCGACAGGTGACCATAATATAAGTCGCTTAATTCGCTCATCCCTGCTAGCTGTTAATGAAGAAACGGCTCCGCCTAAGCTATGACCGACAACCGTTAACAAATTAGGATCAACTCGATCTATAGATAATACATAATCAATGGCTGTTTGGAGCTCTTTCACTTGTTTGGTTAAGGTTACGTGACTATAATCGCCTTCACTTTCTCCACACCCGCCAAAATCAAAGCGAAAAACTAAAAATCCACGTTCAGAAAAGTAGTTAGCAGCTTTTACAAACAGGCGGTGTTCACCAACTTTGCTTCCTACAAAACCGTGGACAAAGATGACCGCAGGGACCTGTTCGCTTAATGTATGTTTTGGATAGTGAATCATAGCAGACAAAAGAACATCTCCTGCTGGAAAATAGACAGGCTTAATCAATAGTAACTCCTCCAATTACAATAAAACATATTTGTTTACTTGGTATTAAGTATATATTGACTTAGCAATTTTTTCAAGAAGTAATTTGATCAGCACAGAACGGGTTCGTACGTTGTTGTACTTGGTACGATTTATTTACTGGAGGATGACACTGGAGAGGTCGTCGAAGAATTTACATTTTCTAGGTAAAAACGGTAAAATTGACTATATAGAATGGTATTTCATTAAAGAAAAAAACCGAGATTAGAGCTTTAAAGCTCTAACTTCGGTTTTGTTTTGGTCAATCTGGTGATCCCATTTTTGAAGGGAAGCGATTGCTTCATCATACATTTGTTTGTCTACATGTTTTGTTCCATTTTGGTCATAATGAATATAGTAAGCTAATCCCTCTCCCGTCGTGTGAATACTTACACCACGCACTTTATCTTTTTTCATAACTATCGACTCCTAAGAATTTCTTTTATGTAAAATATATAATAAAAAATGATGAAGTAATAACCATACAATTTTATATAATACATGATTATCTAGAATAAATAAATATCGATTATTAAATTATAATCGTCAAAATTTTGCAGGGGCCTAGTAGAAATAAAGAATAGTAAATTATCTTTCAGAAAAGTTAAATTTCAGTGAATATTTAAACTTTATAAAAGTAAAAACTTTCTACTTTATCTTAAAATTCTTTTTGTTATATAATAGCCCATGAGAGAAAAATAGATATAGGGGTTGAGAAGATATGAAAAAGTTTTTTATGGTTATGGCAGCTGGTATGTTATTAGTAGGCTGTGGAACAGCAGATAATGAGCCTGCAGAGGAAACAGAGCAAGCAGGTGGAGCAACTGAAACTGAAGAAGTAGTTGAAGTTGTAGAGACAGGTTACTTAACAGCTGAGGAATTCCAAGAAAGAGCACATGAAGGAAAAACGTATAGCTCTTATGCAGCAGAGTTATTACTATGGGGTTCTGCACAAGAAATTCGTTATATTGATACAATTGATACTGAGAAAGAAGAATATGGTGCTTATAAAGTAGATATCATCCAAGTAGAAGATGGTTTTGTTGCCATTGCTTTTGATGGTGAAGAGTTAACTGGTTCATGGTTATTTGATTCAGTAGATGAGATTAAAGAGGAAATTGAATTAAAATCAGCTGAATAATAGTGATAAAAAGTGAGGGACAATTACCCCCTCACTTTTTGTTTGTTATTATATCGTCAAAAGCTTCACACTGTGTGTGAAGATCCAAGTTTATCATGTCAAATTTACTTTTTTTTAGCATAATTATATTTAAGAATAAGAAATATGCTGATGAGTGCGAGTAGGATAAATAATAGTAATCCAACCTTTAGAAAGTATCGTTCCACAATGTACCACTTATTTCCGAGCTCTTGTCCTAGTGTGATAAAGAGGAAGACCCATGTAAAAGCACCAGTGTAAGCAAATAAAGAAAATTTTGCAAAATTATATTTTGATATTCCAGATAAATAGCCCGTAATATGACGGAGCCCGGGTATAAAATACCCGATAAAAAGAAGGATAGGTCCATACTTATAAAACAGTTGTTGAGTATAAGCTACTTTTTTATGTGAGATGTGAAACCTTGGTCCGTACTTCAGTAAGAAAGGCAATCCGAGTTTTGCACCTAAGAAATAACTGATGGATATGCCGATTGCTGACCCGGCAAAGGCGGACAATAAAGCTAATGTATAAGACATTTTACCGGCATAGGTATAATATCCAATCAAAGTAAGTAGTACTTCATCTGGTATAGGAAGACCAACGATTCCCCCTATAAGAATAATAACAATGGCAATATAGCCATACTTCATGATTAAAAATTCAAATAACTCCATAATGTCCCTCAATCAATTATTTCAGGTTTTCGCCTACAATGTTAATTCATTATAAACTTAATATTTCATGTACGTAAATGAGAAATTGCCTCCACCTAGATGGACAGTAATTCGTTTAATGAACTTCTTGTGGAAATAAGATATAATTAAATAAGAAAATAGTGGTGAGCTTTACTATTACTAGCTTAGACTAATCCAACATAAACAAAACATTCATCCAGTTTACTTATGAGAGGGGATTAGGTATGTTTAGACGTATATTACTTCCAGCTGATGGGTCCGAGCACTCGATTAGGGCAGCGGAAAAAGCTATAGCGATTGCTAAAGAAAGTGACGATTCTTGTGTTACGGTATTGTATGTGGTCGATGGCAGTACATCGAAAGCAGACGTATTAAAAAATTGGGATGCTTTAGGAATTGCCTCCCAAAGAAAACAGAAGTTGAGTGCCATTGAGAACCACGCAAAAAATGAAAACATTAATTTTGAAGTAAAGATTGTCCGCGGCGAGCCTGGGCCTGCCATTGTAAAGTACGCCAACGAGAAACAATTTGATTTGATCGTTATTGGTAGTAGAGGTTTAAATGCACTTCAAGAAATGGTGTTAGGCAGTGTAAGCCATAAAGTAGCAAAGCGTGCCAATTGCCCAGTGATGATTGTGAAATAATAAATTTCACCTAGATGTAAACGAATTTAATGAAATTGTAATGTTAGAAACCTTGACAAATTATCGATATTTTTTTAAAATTCAGACATATACATTAGTAAGAGATAATAACAAGAAAACAACCCTAAGCTAGTGGTTGTTTTTTTATAACCAGTTAATGAAAGCGTTTACAGAAAAGAGATTGGAATGGGGGATGAGTGTTGAAGCGAGCGAGCTACTCTAAGGAATTTAAAGTGAAGGTGGTGAAAGAAGCGATTGAAACAGGAAATAAATCGTTGATTGCTAGAAGGTATGTATTAAGTGTAGGTTTGGTGCATCGCTGGGTGGTTGAATATCAATCAGGAAAGTTCCAAAAACGGCGCATAAGAGGTAACGTTGCTTTTGAGGAAAGGTAATGAATGAGTGTACATTCATTTTTATCTACCTAAACATCTTCTACTAATCCTCCTACATTTCTACTTTCAATAGGTCTTTCTTATATAGTTTTCACTGTTTGAGCGCTTAATCAGTTCTTTAAGCGTTCATTTTTTTTGTCCACTTCCTATGCTATAATTTTAGTAATCATAATTAGGGTGGTGGATGGAGCTTTGAAATTATCCAATAAAGCACTATTTCTATTAATCGCAGGAATTGCACTCCTTTACGGATTTTTATATTGGATTATTGGAAGTAGGATTGTCGAATAATTTAAGTTGTCAATTTCCAAACTTTCACATATTGTTATCTCTAAGGAGATAAACAAAAAATGTGTAACATGCTCATAAGGATTCTCCCTTCTGGGCTTTTTTTGTGTTAATTTTTGTAACTTACACAGTTGTTTGTCGTCTTAATTAAAGGGGGTGTCCTTTTTGGAGAGCACATTCGATCGCTTATATGAAACGTATCATCAGCCATTATTTCAATTTATATTTTATATGGTTCGAAGCCGTGAAACAGCAGAAGAGTTAGTACAAGAAGTATATATTAAAGTTCTCCAGTCTTACGTATCTTTCGAAGGCAAAAGTAGTGAAAAGACTTGGCTATATTCTATTGCAAGGAATATTACGATTGATTGGATTCGTAAACAAAACCGCCAAAAAAGAAAGTGGTTAGGCTTGCTCGGACCGATTGAAAAAGTAGAAGTCCGTGATCCTGCACCATTGCCTGAAGATATTGTAACGCAATCGGACGAATTACGTCTAATTTATAAAGGGCTAGCAGAATGCTCATCAGATCAACAGCAAGTAGTAATACTAAGGTATGTTCAGTCACTAACAATTACTGAAACAGCCCAAGTTCTCGGGTGGACTGAAAGTAAAGTCAAAACAACAACACACCGAGCAATTAAAGCTTTAAAGGAATACGTTGGACAGCCTAACTTTGGAGCTGTAAAGGAGGGATAATGTGGACAATAAAGATAACTTTGACTTAGAAGAGTTTGAGAAAAAAATGAAACAACTCCCTAAGGTAGAAGATCATCGTTCAAAAAATGAAATATTTCAAAATATAAAGAAACAGTTGGATACTGAACCTCAGAAGAAAAGAAGGTCATGGATGATGCCTGCTCTTGCCAGTGCAACAGCCGCAGGTCTTTTATTGGCACTAATCCCTATGATACTAAGTAATGGAAGTGAAGAAGCCTTACCATATGCAGAAGAAGCAGAAGCGGGTGAAATGTTCATGGTGGACATGGACGAAGCCTTAGAGAAAGCAACAGAAACCACAATGGAATATAACAACTATATACCTGCAATCGTTGAGGGCAACCTTCAAGATGACCAACGAGTGGTAACTATTCCATATCTTGATGAGCAAGCCATGTTTATCGTTCCTCTAAGTTTTATTGTGAGAGATGATGATATAATTCTAAATCAAATCTCCGTGATCTTAGAAGAGTATGATCCTTCAGCTGTAGGGTTACTGGCTTCTCCACTTAAAGGGGTAGCAATGAAAGAAGTTTCTGAGACAACGGTTTCGGTTGATATTCCTGAGGTACTAGCAGGTTCAAGTAACCAAAAAATGTTAGAAGAAGCATTGAATATGGTATTAGCGCCTTTAGGGTATGAAGCTTTCAACATTTTAGTTGGTGGTCAAGGGGGAGTGGATATCGGGGAATATGGTCCGATGGAAGGATGGCCAATCACGAGTTCACCTTCTGGATACACAGCATATGAGAATTCTACAGGAAGGACGTTCTTAGTTGCTGGAGGACTTGGAGAAGTTACAGGACTTACCTTTGAAGATATTGTTCGTTTGATGGCTTCTACAACTCCAGGAATTGTTATTGAAGCGGTAGAAGAACTGTCAAACCAAGCTGTAACGATTTCATTTGGTCAAGAGACTGATCTAGTGATACATGAAGATTCATTAATGTTATTAGAAGCCATATTACTAACTGCTAAGCACTTCAAGGTTGAAGAGGTGGAGTTCCATAATGCTGGGGTTGATGAGCTTGGCCCGTATAAGTTCAATGATAGAATTTCAACAGAAATATCCCCAAACGGAATAGCATTTCGTTAAGGAATTCAAGAGAGGACAGTCTTCTAGAGGACTGTCCTCTCTGTTATTTCGACATTACGGAAATATAGAAAGTCGAAGATTGCTTTCCCGGGAAATGAGTTGTCGAATTAAATAAGGGAATGTGGGGAACCGTGAGTATCTAGAGTAAGCAACATCGTAGAAAAACCAGTTGCCGTAACAGCAATTACTGATAAAAGTAATTCAGTAGGAGTAATAACAAATATTCCACCTATAACGACAAGGAAATCAATAATGAAAATCATAATTCCAATGTTTACTTTTGTATAATCAGCAATCATTTGTGCGAGTAAATCGAGTCCGCCTGTACTAATATCGACTCGAAACATGATGCCAACGCCGGCCCCTAATATAAGTCCACCTAAGACTGCGCTGAGGAGTGGATCGATTTCATAGGGTAAGGTGAGGAAGTGAAACCAATCAATAAATAAGGAGGAAACGAGAAACCCTGGAATGCTGTAGAAAAAAAAGGTACGATAGTATTTCCAAGCTAACAAATAGATTGGAATGCTTAGTAAAATAATGGACATCCCAACGTCCAGTTGCCATACATAATGAATGATTAATCCAACACCAATCATTCCACCATCAAGAATATGGTGAGGAATGAAGAACTGGTTAATCCCGTAACTGATCAAAAGACTACCGATTAGAACTGCAACTATACTTTTAATCATGAGAAGCACCTTTCGCTTTAGAGTTTAGGAGCTTGGTCCTCTAATAAGTTAGTTATATGCATGTCTTGTAAGGATAGAACAACAATTAAGCTTGACTCTAATAAGGGCCAGGCTTGTTAATGATAGTCTGTTACAGACGGTAAAGTACCATCAGGTTTCATTGATTTTATTTTGTCTGCATCTACAGGTACGGAAACCACACGACTAATCATAAGCTAGTAAATAATTATGGTAAACAAAAATGATAAGTATATGGAGACTTTTTATTAGAGAATCTTGAATTAGATGTTAAACAAATAGGAATAGTGTATAATGAAAAAAATGTTAATTGGGGGCGTAAGAGATGGGCATGAAATACGATGATAAAGTGAAGAATAGGCTAAAACGTATTGAAGGTCAAGTCCGAGGCATCCTTAAAATGATGGAAGAAGAAAAAGAATGTCAAGATATCGTTGGACAAATGGCTGCGGTACGTAATGCACTCGACCGGGCAATTGGAGTTGTCGTAAGTACGAATTTAGAAGCTTGTATACGCGAACAAATTGAGAACGGGGAAAATACAGAAGAAACGATTAAAGAAGCAGTAAATTTATTGGTGAAAAGTAGATAATAAAAAATGGTAAGGCGAGGCTGACTTCTTATAAGTCAGTCTTTTTGTTTGGCTTTTCACGCATAGCGTGAAGGTGTTGAAAATAAAACCGAAAACAGCCTTGTGTAATTAACGAGAAAATGAAAGAAGTATACGAAGTTGTAAAACTCACATAATAAAGGGAGAACAAGTAAGAAATGGAGCGTTTAGTATGTTCTTCTTAAATAAGTTGAAAAAACAGCCTAATTTTAATACGTATGATTATAATGAGTTCCTTACAAGAAAAATTGGCTTAGAAGATATAAATCATATTACATCTGACATGAGTAGTGTGAAAGATACAGTAACTACGGTTTTTGAGAATATGGATGATTTCTTCATTCGGGAAATTCATATTACGGAAGATCACGTAGTGAATTTCTATTTTTTTATTGGACTCATTAACACGAGTCTGTTTCAAGAAAGTATTATTAAGCCGATTACAGATCGAAGCAAAAGTGATCATAACATCAATGTTGATTCATTAGGGGACCTAATGAATATGGTTCAATATGTTGAACCAAAAGATTGGCAGGAATTGTTAGAGCGTTGCATGCGTGGAGAAGTAATATGTCATTTTTCTGGAAATAAACCTGTGACGATCGCACTTGGAGATGTGGAAACACGAAGTCTTCAAAATCCATCGACGGAACAGCAGGTGTACGGACCAAAGATTGGTTTTATTGAAGATGTTCATAAAAATATGGCACTGATGAGAAAGTACTTTCCTGACCCGAGATTGAAAATACAAAAGTATCAGGCTGGGTCAGTTACTCATACCCAATTGGCATTGGTGTACCTTGAAGAATATGCGGACCCAGCTGTCGTCCGTAAGCTTCAAGATCGTCTTACGAAAATAAAGACTGACCAAATTTTGACCTCTAAAATGTTAAGTCAGTATTTAGTTGATTTTCCAAAAACACCATTTCCGCTCGCAATGAAATCAGAGCGACCGGATCGAGTTGCTTTTTCCTTAACACAAGGGAAGGTGGCAATTCTTATAAACAATTCAACCTTTTCATTAATATTGCCTATTTCTTTAATTAACTTTTATGAAACAGGTGATGACAATGATGAGTCTTCAACATGGAGTCATAGTTTTATTATGTTCCTGCGTATCGCCTGTGTTGTAGTTGCAGCGATGTTCCCAGCGGTATATGTTGCTTTAGTAGCGTTTCATCCCGAATTAATTCCAACTACATTAGCTATGACATTGGCCGCATCACGAAATAACATTCCGCTTCCAGCAGGGTTAGAAGCACTACTTATGATGTTTGCGCTTGATGTACTAGTTGAATCGAGTATTCGCTTACCGAGTTTTATTGGACAGACGATTGGTATCGTTGGAGGTTTAGTTATAGGACAGGCAGCGGTTGAGGCAGGAATTGTGAGCAGCACGATGGTTATCGTTATAGCGTTCACTGCGATTGCCTCTTTTACTGCACCGTCTTGGGAGATTGCGTCATCGTGGAGAGTTGTTCGCTATGTGTTACTCATTATTACACTACTTTTAGGATTATACGGTCTTACGCTCATCATATGTTTATTGTTTATTCATCTGTGTGCCTTACATTCGGTTTCAAAACCGTATCTATCACCTTTTGCACCTCTTAATGTGAAAGAAGCAGTGAATACGTTTTTTAGACTGAATCCTCAGGCTAGACAAGAAGAAGGTGAAGCAAATGAAAAATGATGAACAAATTTTTCGTTCTTTTGACATATTTGCACTTACTGTTTGTTCAACATTTGGTGTTGGATTAGTGTTTCTTCCGTTTGTCTCAGGGGAAGAAATTCGAAGTGCTTGGTTAAAACTTATTGTTGGTGTTATACCTTACTTCATTCTCGTGTACTTAATTCATCGATTTGTTCAGAAATACGATAGTCAAAATTTGATGTTAGAAACCAAAAACCACCTTCCTAAATTAATCTATTATGGCATTATCATTTATTTCATTTTAAGCACTTTATATAGTGGAATAGTTGTAACTAAAGGAATGGATACGATTGTACAAACGTATTTACTTCCTGAAACTCCTAGATCGATAATTATAGGAAGCTTCTTACTGGTAGTTGGTGCGGCAGCTTATTATGGAGTGGCTGCAATTACAAGATTTGTGGTGTTCTTCGTTATGTTTGATGTTGTCATTCTGCTTTTTTTAATAGCCTTATTCTTCGGGGATCATTTCAGGTGGATTTATATTCCACCATTGATAGCGGTCGATCCGATTACATTTTCACTCAGTACATTATCGGATACGATTCGCTATGCCGGTGTCTTTGTCCTTATAGCATTTGTAAGTCATGTAAAAAAGAAAGAAAAAGTGTTGCACGCGATGAACTACGGTCTTATTTTTGTTATGGTCACGTATGTGGTTTTAAGTCTGGTCGCAGTTGGTACATTTGGCTTTGAACAAACTTTAGCATTGCTATCACCCTTTATTGCCCTCGTTCAAACGTTTGGTGGAGAAGCCGGTGGGCTAGAGCGAATTGACTTATTTTTTGTAAGCTTTTGGATCATTGCTTTTTACAAAATGGTCATCATCCACGTTTGGTTTATGGTCTACTTAGCAAGGATTACTTGGCCTAAAATTCACCCTACGAAATGGGTCATAACTTATATATTAATCCTTTTTATAGGTGTCGTAGCAACAGCTGATTTTACAAATGAACCATGGCGCCCTTACCATGTAAACACGTTCATTTATTCGTTTATCCTACCAATAATTCTTCTCTGTTATTTCTTATTTAGAAAAAAGAGAGGAGGGGCTGCTCATGAAAGTTAAACGCCTTCTATTAATAATTATATTACTTGTCATTTGTAATGGATGTGTTCCGGACTCGAGGGAGTTAGACCAACGCTCGATGATTGTTGGCATGGCGATTGATAAAGGAGAAGAAAAGAGTTATGCGGTCACCGTTCAATTACCCATTCTCACGGAAGGAATTGGACAAGGGGTAGAGGCGGCACCAGGCGGTCAAGAATTTGAAGCCTTTCATGAAGAAGCAGATACGATTTGGGATGCAATTGTAAAAATTGAGTCACTGACCCCGACTGTTCTCTTTTTTGGTCACTTAAAAGCCGTAGCCATCTCTGAAGCCATTGCAAGAGAGGACCTCGAGAAAGTAATTAATTTTTTGGACCGGGAAACAACAGTGGCCAACCAAGTGTACCTATTGGTCGTTGAAGAAGAATTAGCCACAGACTTTATAAAAAGAGAATCGCCACTCGTTCAATTACCTGCCCTATATTTAAGTCGTTTTTTTGATGCCGATCAAAAAGTTGCAAGAGCTCAAGGTGTGAAACTATTTGAGTTCCTGCGTGATAGTAATATGATTTCTGGAGCCGCATCATTACCATTAGCGAGATCGAAAGGAGATCAAATGGAAATCGACGGGATGGCAGTCTTTGAAGATTATAAAATGGCTGGGAAACTTCTCGAACGTGAGGTTGGGATTAGTGAGTTATTACATGACAATGAAATTAGTTCGATGAATTACACTACGGTGTTGGATCATAATGGAATTAAGACAACGGTGTCATTGACCCGAATGAATTTAAGAGCAAATATTGATTATAAAAAATCAAAACCCGTCAACTTTCAAATAGATGTCAAAGGTGATGCTGAGATTATTGATGTTGCGACGGTAAAGGAACTTACTGATTTAGAATTCATATCAAAGTTAGAAACAAAAATGGAAAAAGAATTAAAGGGAGAGATAGAGCGAACGACTGCTAAGATGCAAGAAATTAATGTTGAACCGTGGTTGTTAGGGCATCGGGTTTGGGCGACGGCCCCGACGTATTTTGAAACGTTAAACTGGAACAAGACAGGGTGGCGTAATGCTCAATTTAACATTGATGTCACCTTTAATATTTCCAATACAGGTCAGCGTGGTAAGTATGATAAGAGGAAGATTGGCCGATAAATCCTAGTAAGTTATACGTCTTTTCATTGACGCTTGGGCTTTTCCTATGCTAAAATTTTAACAATGAATATCATTCTCATCGCTTTTAGTTGAGGAGCATCGGAGGTTAGCTATGAGCTTCATTCAGTTTGACAACGTTACCAAATATTATAATAGAGCGGCTACTCCTGCCGTCGACCAATTATATCTTGAGATTTTAGAGGGTGAAATCATTACTCTATTAGGGCCGAGTGGCTGTGGTAAAACGACTACTTTAAGGATGTTAGCAGGGTTTGAACAGCCGACAAAAGGGGAAATTCGTATTGGGGATGAGATTGTTTATGATGACCGCCGCTCTTTACCTCCAGAAAAAAGAGGGATAGGGATGGTGTTTCAAGACTATGCCTTGTTTCCGCATCTTACAATTGAAAAGAATGTTACATTTGGTCTAAATAAATGGAAAACCCGAGATAAGAAAAAACGTGCTCAAGAAGTACTGGAATTAGTTGGCTTAGGTGATTTTGGCCACCGCTTACCAAGCGAATTATCGGGAGGGCAACAACAACGTGTTGCATTAGCACGTGCATTAGCACCAAAACCTAAAGTGATTTTAATGGATGAGCCATTTAGTAACTTAGATGCTGGTCTAAGAGAGAAAATGCGCTATGATGTAACGAATATTCTAAGAAAAGCAAAAGCAACGGCGATCATTGTAACCCATGACCAAAAAGATGCTTTTGCGGTGTCTGACCGAGTTGTTGTTATGAATGAAGGAGTTATCCAGCAAATTGCTGCTCCTAGGGAAATGTATCGTTGTCCAAAAAACTGCTTTGTAGCTCAATTTGTCGGTAAAACCAATTTAATTTCTGGGACTTTATGTCCGGATTTAAAACATGTTGAAACGCATATTGGCCGTGTTTGTTTACCGCAGCAATCCGATAAAACAATGGATAATGTTATGGTATCGATTCGCCCTGAAGGCTGCCGTCTTGCCGAGGAAGGACGTTATGCTGGTATGGTAGAGCGAGTTACATACAGCGGTGAATACCAAGAAGTACATGTCCGTTTACAATCAGATCACCCATCTAATGAGCCGATGGTTATCTATGCACCGATCGAACAAGACATTGAAATCGGGAGTGTAGTGACATTTGATATAACTCCAGAATTAGTAGCTTTAGTAGATTAATTAAATAATATGCTGGACTGACTCATAAAGTGCCCGCTTTTTCGCAAACGATAGGTATCGGTATCTATCTTGCGGATTAGCGGGCTTTTCTTCTGCGCTTCGCGATTTTTTCGCCACATAGTTGTAACTTTCTACAGAACTAAAATCTTTTTTTGAAAAGTCTGTTGACAATGATTATCAATTGCACTATACTACGAATTGTAGCTGAGATTGAGAATGAATTTCATTCCAACTACAAAATAAAAAGTTACATATTTATGGGGGGAAACATACGCAATGAAGAAATCATTAAAACTTTTAATGCTTACTATGATGGCACTTGCATTAGTGTTTGTAGCAGCCGCTTGCGGTAGTCAAGAAGAAACTCAAACAGAACCAGAAACAGGTGGGGAACAACCACAAGAAGAGCAACAAGAAGATCAAGAAGAAGTAGTAGAATTAGGTGGGCAACTTGTAGTATACTCAGCACGTAATGAGAAATTCGTGCAACCTTTACTAGATAAGTTTGCTGAAGAAACAGGAATTGAAGTTTTACCTTTACATGAAGCAGATGCTCTTCAAATTAAAGAAGAAGCTGGAAATGTTCAAGCTGACGTTTTCATTACAAATGATATCGGTAACTTAGAGTACTTACGTATGGAAGATTTATTAGAAGGGCACAATGTGCCAGGTTATGACTCAATTGACGCACAATTCCGTGCGGATGACAACTCTTGGATTGCATTATCTACAAGAGCACGTGGTTTCATTTATAACAAAGATATGATTACAGAAGAAGAAATGCCTAAGACAATGGAAGAGTTAATGGACGATAAATATAAAGGACAATTTGCTATTACTCGTGGAGGAAATGGTGGTATGATTGGTAACGTATCAGCATTACGTTATGAGTGGGGCGACGAGAAAACATCTGAGTGGATTGAAGCTATCAAAGAAAACGCTGGTGGAATTTATAGCGGTCACGGTGACATTCGTCAAGCTGTAGGTGCTGGTGAGCTTGCATTTGGTTTAGTTAACAACTACTACTACCACCAACAATTAGAAGAACCAACTGATAACAATGTAGGGTTCATCTACAATGACCAAGGAGAAGGTCAAATGGGTACGATTACTAATGCAGGTGGAGTTGGCCTTGTAAAAGGTGGTCCTAATGCTGATAACGCACTAGTATTTATCGAGTGGTTATTACAAGAAGAAAATCAATTAGCGTTTGTTGGCGAATCTCTAGAAGTACCAATTAACCCTGATCTAGAGCCTCCATATGCAAATGCTGTAAAGGTATCTGAGTTAAATTTACACGCTATGCCGTTAAAAGAGTTAGGTCAATATTTTGAAGATACGAAAGGTCTTATTGAAGCTGCAGGTTTAGATCTAGAGCTTAGATAATAACTTAATTTTTTCAACAATTGGGAGAGAGCATAATGGGCAGTAAATCTAGTAAGAAACAAGAACTAAATAACGATCAGAATGCTAAGGTTGGAGAGCAAAGCTCTCCAACCATTCTCCGTTTTTTTAATAGAAAATGGATGGATATTTGGCGAGGTAACCCACCAGGGCCTGTTTTGCTGATGTTTGGACTTATAACAGCTCTTTTAATGTCGATTCCGATTTTGTATGTTGTATGGCGTTCGATGTTTGCTGGAGTAGACAGCTGGGTGAGACTTTTAGACGGAAGAATTCCGCAATTATTGTGGAACACCCTCTCACTTACAGTAGCAGTTACGGTTTGTGCGGTTATAATTGGAGTATCCCTAGCATGGATTGTAGTTCGAACAGATGTACCTGGACGTAAAATGTGGATGTGGTTACTGGCACTTCCGCTCGTTATTCCTCCATACGTTGGAGCAATGACCTATATAATCGTCTTTGGGCCGACGGGGTGGGTCCGCGATTTTTGGCGCGATACACCATGGTTAGTGAATTTACTTGGTGATTACCCGATAAATATCTATTCATTTTGGGGTGTTTTCTTCGTCTTAACGATGTTTACGTACCCGTATGTCTTTTTAATTGCAAGTGCGTCACTTCGAAAGATGAATCGTAATTTTGAAGAAGTGGCTCGATCACAAGGGATGAACACACGACAAATCTTTTGGAAAGTTAATTTGCCGTTTTTACGGCCGGCAATTGGAGCGGGTGCGATCCTTATATCCTTGTACGTTTTATCTGACTTTGGTGCCATCGCGATGATGCGTTATGTTACATTTACAGCTGCCATTTATTTTCAACGAGCCAGCTTCGATACCGCTTCAGCTTCGGTTTTAAGTTTAGTACTTATATTACTGACAGTCGTAATATTATGGATTGAGGCGAAAACAAGGAAGAAGAGCAAATATTATCAAACATCCAATACATTTAAAGAGCCGGATATCTTATCGTTAGGAAAGTGGAAAGTTCCGACATTGTTTTTTGTAAGTACTGTGTTTTTTGTTTCGGTATTATTACCGATTACTGTACTCGTGTATTGGTCCATTATTGGAATTGGCATGGGTGCACTTGATGAACGATTTTTTGGATTTGCTTGGAACAGTTTGCGAGTTTCAGGGTTTGCGGCCTTATTGTGTATGATTTTAGCATTGCCGATTATCTATTTGAAGTCTCGCTATCCGTCGGTGATATCAAGTACCATTGATAAGTTGAGTTACGCAGGATATGCATTGCCTGGTGTAATTGTTGCTTTAGGGATGATCTTTATCTTTAATAATCACATCCCAGCTCTATACAATACATTCTATATGGTAGCTCTCGCTTTTGTTGTCCGTTTCTTGCCACAAGCGATGCAAGCAGGGGAAGCATCATTAAGTCTAGTTTCGCCAAGGATCGATGAAGCAGCACGAAGTTTAGGACAACCACCTTGGAAAGTCATGTTTAAAGTTATTTTACCTTCGATACTGCCAGGCGTTTTAGCTGGAGGGGCACTTGTATTTGTTAGTTCAATAAAGGAGCTGCCAGCAACACTTATGCTTCGCCCGCCAGGATTTGATACGTTAGCAGTACGGGTCTATGTTGAAGCAAAAGAGGCGTTTTATTACTTGGCTGCGCCATCCGCTCTAATTATCATTCTCGTATCGATTATTCCATTACGATACTTGTTGAAAAAATATTAAATAAACGTTTGTTTAATAAAAGAAAGGCTGACTCTATAGTGTTTGTCTGTCTCGTTGTTGAGATAGTAAAGACAAGCTTTAGGAGTCAGCCTTTTTGCATATTCAGAAAAATAAATTGCCAACAAAGGAGTACATTCGACGTAGTAAACAACTTTAAGAATTAAGTATAGTTGCTGCAACTACACCACTGTATTCGCATAAAGGCTCGCCAACCGGCGAGTTTTTTTTTGTGTGTGCCAGGCATGGCAACTATCTAGGTGGTGAAAGTCCACTGTGGGGGTACACATCACCAACCACTAAGGAAGCGCAAGGTACTTATCGTGAGGTAAGGGCTGGAGGAAGCGTGGAATAAAATCTTGGCTCGACGAACAGAAATCTGATACTAAGGCACTATAAAGGGATAAGGCTCCACAACAAGTCAAAGTCCAATGATGTGCGTAACTTTCTAGTGTAAATCAGGCGAGTAAAAGAGGAAAGATAGTTGTCTTACCCTGGGAGGTCTTGCGAATGTACAGAAGTACAGTCGGAAAAGGTTAGTCGCAAGAAGTCAGCAGAAGCCATAGTAATGATTTTATATCATGAAGGGCTGAACAATTTATAGTGTTTCAACGCCACGAATGCGTAAGCGACGAACTCCGAATGTGTTAATGGTGAAAGTATGAGCGTATCTCAAAGGATAACCAAAATGGAGCTATCACTTACTACGTGAGAGGGAAGGAGAAACGAGTGTGGAACTTTTAGAACAGATTCTAAGTAATCAAAATATGAATGAAGCCTACTTACGTGTTTATAAAAATAAAGGTGCAAGTGGGGTCGATGGAGTAACAGTTGACGAACTAAAGCAATATCTGAAAGAGAACAAAGATGAACTACGCCAGCGCATCAGAACAAGAAAATACCAACCACAAGCTGCCTTAAGAGTGGAAATCCCAAAAGATAATGGCAAGATGCGCAAATTGGGAATACCAACAGTAGTGGATAGGGTAGTTCAACAAGCCATTCATCAAATACTCAGTCCGATATTTGAGAAGCAGTTCAGTGAATTCAGTTATGGCTTTAGACCAAAAAGAAGCTGTGAGATGGCGATTATAAAAAGTTTGGAATTTCTAAATGACGGACACGATTGGGTGGTAGACATTGACCTAGAAAGATTCTTCGATACAGTCCATCACGATAAACTCATACGAATCATCTCCAACACAATCGACGATGGAGATGTCATCTCGCTAATCAGAAAATACTTAGTCAGTGGAGTAATGGTGAAGGGAAGATATGAAGAAACACCAGTAGGAACACCACAGGGTGGCAACCTAAGCCCACTACTAAGTAATATCATGTTGAACGAACTCGATAAGGAACTAGAGAATAGAGGACTTCGATTCGTGAGATACGCTGATGACGCAATTATCTTTGTGAAGAGCGAAAAAGCAGCGATCAGAGTCATGAAATCAATCGTGAGATTTATAGAAGAGAAACTAGGGTTGATAGTTAATGCCGAAAAGAGTAAGGTATCTCGTCCAAAAGATTTAAAACTCTTAGGTTTTGGATATTATTACGATTTTAAAAATAGTAGATATCAAGTGAAACCACACCAAACTTCTGTACAGAAATTTCAAAGGAAACTTCGACTATTGACAAAGCGAAACTGGAGTATTCCGTTAGACTACCGAATATTGAAATTGAAACAAGTCATATTCGGATGGGTAAATTACTTTAGAATATCAAATATGAAAAAGGTAATGACTCGTATTGATGAGAAGTTACGCTCAAGAATTAGGGTAATCATATGGAAACAATGGAAGGTACCGAGAAAGCAAATTAAATCGCTAATTAAACTAGGAATTCCAAAAGAAGAGGCGAAAGGATTAACCTTTTGCCGAAAAGGCTACCGATATATAGGATTATCGAAAGTAGTTCAGAGAGCACTTTCAAACAAAAGACTAAAGCAGAGGGGAATTCCCTCTGCCTTGGAACGTTACCTAAAAGTACACACTGTAATATAAATTGAAACGCCGTATACGAGAACCGTACGTACGGTGTTGTGAGAGGGGCGAAAATAATCATATTATTTTCCCTCTACTCGATTACTTTTTTGTAAATACGTTGACACCGATAATCATTATCAATTAAAATAAGGGTAGTGAAAATGAAAATTATTATCAATTGAAAATATGAAGGAGGAATTAAGTGTGTCTGCTCTTCTTATTGTCGGTGCCGATCATTTAGGTAAAATTCCAAGTAAATTAGCTACGGTAGGGTTTAATGAAGTTATTCACGTCAGTGGAAGGAAAGTTCAACAAGTGAAAAGGGAAATTCCAGCTCACGTTGATTTAGTACTCGTTCTAACGGATTACATAAATCATAATTTATCTTCTGTTTTAAAAAAGAAAGCAAATGAACAAGGAGTGCCTATTTGCTACGCTAAGCGGTCCTGGTGTTCAATTTATCAAGCCATCGGTAGCTGTCAGTATGAAGGCTGTCCGAATAAGACGAACTGTCAAATTTCAAACTGAAACGAAGGTGCAACAAATGTCTAGAAGTCATATCGGTTTTCAAAAGGCACATCTCTTCATTCAAAAGAATTTATGCAGTGAACTACAATCTATTGTTAACAACGTAATAGAGGGTTATTTCAACATTAATGAACAGGATAGAAATGCCTATCATGTCCTATTGCTAATTGCAGAACACTGGAAAAAAGTAAATGTCGATCATTTTTCAAGATCAACAGATTATTACACGGTCTTGGCTAAAACAACAGACACATTATTAAAAGGGCTATCCTATAATGAAGGTGGAAGCTCTCATTTAATAAATGATCAACTCGTTATTATGAACCAATTAGCGAATGATAATGGTATGCGAGCTACTGTATTCCTTATGGAAACGAATCAACAAGAGTCAGGGGTTATCTGTAACCAGATCAAGAAATATTTAGTAAAAAAAGGGACAACAGGTTTACTCTACATCAGCATTTACTCTTTGGTAGATGGAAACGTATATAAGTTATATGACCGGAAATAAAAATGAGTGCTAAGGTGCCCATTTTTATTTTTTTTGTTTTAAATATTTACATAATGGTTGAATTGATGAAGGACATAACATGGTAGAACTGCAAGGGGAGTGTCCTTCATAAGGACGATGAAGGACAAAACACGGTAGAACTGCAGGGAAGTGTCCTTCATAAAGCCGATGAAGGACAAACCAAAGAAGAAATGTAAGAGTGATGTTTATATGGAAGAAGAATGGATCGATATTTTAACTCAATAAGGAAAAAGGGCTGACTTTTTTAAGTTAGCCCTTTTTCCTTATAGTTCTGTTATTTCGTCATATATGCTTAAAAAAAGCGAATTAAAATACCGATGACTACTAGTATACCAAACCCAATCCAAAGTGCCTTTTGGAAGGTTGCACCGTTAAGACGGCGTTTACGCCAACGATTTGGATTGAAAGAAACTTCGTCTGGATCATGAACGTGGCGATACGCGTAAAAAGGTCGTGCGTTGGCTAAGAAAATAGGTGCAAGTGCTGCGCCACCTATTAAACCGAATAAATGTGCGAGAATATTAATATTGGTGTTTACGAAGGTCATAACGAGACCAATAATTAAAATCGTCATTACGACTTGTGAATTGGCTTGATCAATTAAATCTTTTCTGTTTAAAACCATGTAGAGATAAACTCCGAATAAACCGAAGATCGCACCAGAAGCCCCTAAATGTGGCGGATATGAAAGGCCACCTAAATAGAACGTAGCGATGTTTGCAATAATACCAGCTAATAAATAAATAGAAATAAATTTAACTTTTCCAAGCATCTTTTCTAGTGCTGGGCCAAATAAAACGAGGGAAAATGAATTAAATAGGACGTGACCTACGCCAAGATGCATAAAAATAGGTGTAATGAGACGCCAGTATTCACCTTGAGCAACGGCTGGATTAAATCCGATCCCAATATTTCGAACGAGATAGCCAAAAGGGAGAAAGTTCATCCAAACAAAGAGAATAAGGTGAATAGCTACAATAGCTGTAATGACAGGATAATTACGTCGGAAAGAGTAAAAGCTTTCATTTCGTATAAACATAGAAAACCACCTTTTTACTTCATTTCTCTTCCATACTACCATGAAATGAGCAGGTTATGATAAGTTTATGATTGCAAGTTGAGAATATCACTACTACAACTTAGTATGTTAATTATAGAAGAGGTTGAACTTTTAGAAGGTTGGGGAATAATGGGTACTAAACGAAGGAGAACAAATCAATGATTAAAGGAACAGGAATTGATATTGTAGAGATTGGAAGAATTCAAAAGGCGATGGAGCGAACAGATAAATTTGTACTGAGAATTTTAACAGTAAATGAAAGAAAAAAGTTGAACACGCTCTCAAAACAACGGCAAGTTGAGTTTGTGGCAGGTCGTTTTGCAGCTAAGGAAGCATTCGTTAAAGCGCTAGGTACTGGAATTTCCAAAGAAGTTGGCTGGCAGGATGTTGAGGTCGTTAATGATGTCCATACCGGGAAACCGAAGATAGCTTGGAAAGGCGAGGAAACAGTACATTTATCGATCTCTCACTCGAAAGAATTTGCGGTTGCACAAGTAATTATTGAAAGCTTGTCAAGCTAGTCTGCATATTGTGTGAGTTCGTCTCATATAGTGATAGTGCGGTTAGGAGAAAGCCAGTTTACAACAAGAGTAATTGACTCATAGTCTTTGAGTGATAGGACGTGCGCTATTAATTATGAATGTCTAACACGGGGTTTGTGATAAGCGATAGAAATGAAAAGAACTCGGACTTCTTTTACATTGTCATCATTGATAAACTTCTTAGCTAGGAGTTTCTGAGGGATATCTTCTATCGGCTATTGCTTTGACTCAGACCCGTGACATTACAATTTAAATGATAGGCACGCATTTCTTCCTTTGCTCGAAAGACAATTACTTGAAAACGTATAACTGATGTCTTTCTTTTGTCGTGAAATATGAGACGAAGGGGTGAACTGTAGTGAGAAGGAAAGGACTAGTTGCATTGTTCGTCAGCGTCATTCTCACTCTTGTATTAGCGGGTTGCGGTGAAAAAACGCAGGAGGACATTATTGAAGGGTTAGATCAAAAGCTTAGCGAAATGACCGGCTATAAGACAGATGCTACGATGGTATTACAAACAGGAAAAGAACCACAACAGTATGATGTTGAAGTATGGCATCAGGTAGAAAATCATTATCGTGTAGCTTTAAAGAATGATGAGAAGAACCAAAGTCAAATCATTCTTCGTAACGATGACGGGGTGTTCGTTTTAACACCAGCTTTAAATAAGAGCTTCCGTTTTCAAAGTGACTGGCCAAAAAACAACAGCCAAGTCTACTTATACGAATCTTTAATTGCTGATATTTTAAATGACCCAGATCGTACATTCCAAGCAACTGAAGATCACTATGTGTTTCAAACGAAGACAAATTATCAAAACAAGAACTTAAACAGTCAAGAAATTATGCTGAACAAGAAAGACCTTACACCTGCATCTGTAAAGATCATGAATACCGACCTACAGCCGCTTGTACAAGTGACGTTCAGTTCGTTTTCAATGAATCCTAGCTTCAATGAAGATGATTTTGATATGGAACGTAACATGACAGCTGCACAAATGGGTCAGGAAGTTCCGACGTTAGCGGAAGAAGCATCACCTTTAACTGTACTTTATCCGATGTATGAGCCACAAGGCACTGCATTAACAAATTCAGAAACAGTTCGAACAGAAGACGGTGAAAAAGTCGTTCTTACGTATTCTGGAGAGAATAACTTTACTTTAATCCAAGAGAAGAGCCGTGTTGTTCCAGCGAGTACACCGATGAATGTAAGTTCTGGTGATCCAGTAGACCTAGGATTTACTGTTGGTGTCATGTCCAATGGTTCACTTATGTGGACATATCAAGGAGTTGATTTCTATCTGGCATCGAACGACCTAGAGGCTGAAGAAATGATGTCTATCGCTCGTTCGGTTTACGGGACATTGGAAAAATAATTGAATAAATAGGTTGGAGGCTGATCTAAGTAACTTTGCCAACACTTGTACTTGATATAATGAAAAAAATTATACTGTACAGATGAGGCTTAGACACGAATAGTCAGCCTCTTTCTTTTTTTGAATACGACTTTAGAATTGTTGACAGTTAGTACAAAGAAAACGATAATCACAATAAAGAGGACGTTCAAAAAGTCCGGGAAAAATCTCTGTCGAATTTCTTCGTTGGTTTGTTGCTGTGTTCCTCACGTATTAATAACATACGCTGTGGTACTCGCAACTGCACCGCCTCGAACTACTTGGATCTTTTTGTCCTCCTTTTTGAACACTCACATAAAGAGAAATAGCTGCATTTTGGAAGGTGGAGAGCGCTTTGCAACGTTGGAATGATTCTTTTTATCGTGATACATGGGTTGAGGTCAACCTTGATTGTATAAAGGAAAATGTTCGGAATATTAAAGCAAGCTTTCAACATAAAATGGATATAATGGCAGTTGTAAAGGCCGATGGGTATGGTCATGGTGCAGTTCCTGTAGCGGAAGCTGCACTTGAAGCTGGTGCTGCTTACTTAGCGGTAGCGATCCTAGATGAAGCGATTCAATTACGCCATGCCGATATTAAAGCACCTATATTAGTTCTAGGTGCTATTCGTCCTGAGGATTTAGAAGTTGCAGCTGAGTACGATATTACTATCACGGTCTTCTCAGCTGAATGGTTAGAAAGAGCCAAAACAGTCTATCGTGGGGATAAGCGCATAAAAATCCATGTGAAATTTGATACAGGCATGGGGAGAATTGGTATAAGAGATGAAAAAGAGGGAAAAGCTGTAATTGAGCTTATTCAAGAAGATCCACGTTTTGAATTAGAAGGAATATATACTCATTTTGCGACTGCTGATGAACTGTGTGATGTTTATTTTAATAAACAGCATGAACGATTTACACAACTGATAAGCTTGTTGGAAGAGTGGAAAGTAGACATTTCGATTATTCATTGTGGAAATAGTGCAACAGGTTTAATGCACCCTGAGAAGGCATTCAATATGTTTCGCCTAGGAATTTCGATGTACGGCCTTACTCCTTCAATGGAAATAAAAGATAAACTACCTGTTCAACTCAAAGAAGCATTTTCTCTACATTCTAAGCTCATACAAGTTAAACATGTTCCCCCTGAAGAAGGAATCAGTTATGGTGTAACATATAAAACAAAAGAGTGGGAATGGATTGGAACGATCCCAATTGGTTATGCAGATGGTTGGTTCCGCTATCATTCTTCACAAAATGGTTCCGTATTAGTAGGCGAACAATATGTTCCATTTGTTGGCAGGATATGTATGGATCAATGTATGGTAAAATTACCTTATGAAATTCCGGTAGGTTCAAAGGTAACATTAATTGGTGCACAAGGAGATCAAATGATTTCAGTAGACGATATTGCTAAGCGATTATCAACAATCAATTATGAAATCCCATGTATGATTGGTCCCAGAATTCCAAGAGTTTATATCAAGCATGGCGCGGTATATGCTGTAAAAAACAAATTAGTACCATAAACAAAAATTAATTAAACTTAAAAAAATATTGAAGAACGACTTTGCAATTCAGTCTAGAGAGTGCTATTATTATAACGGAATGTAAATAGGTCGTACCGTACGTTGGGGGTGTATGTTTGTGTCTGAACAAGCCACAAAGCGAATTATGATTAGTTTGCCACAGAACCTTTTAAACGAAGTAGATGGGGTAGTAAAACAGGAAAATGTTAACCGGAGTGAATTTATCTCCCAAGCTACAAAGATGTATCTTCGAGAACGAAAAAGACGTCAAATTCGTGAGTCGATGCAGCAGGGTTATATGGAAATGGCAAAGATCAATTTAAACATTGCATCAGAAGCCTTTCTTGCTGAGGAGGAAGCAGAGCACACCCTAGATCGCTTAGTTAGTGGGGTGTAGCTGTTGATTGTAAAACGTGGCGATGTTTACTTTGCTGACCTATCTCCTGTTGTTGGTTCAGAGCAAGGTGGAGTTAGGCCTGTTCTCATCATTCAAAACGATATCGGGAATCGGTTTAGTCCAACTGTCATCGTCGCGGCGATAACAGCCCAAATTCAAAAAGCAAAGTTACCGACTCATGTAGAGATTAACGCTAAGCGTTATGGGTTTGATCGAGATTCGGTGATCTTGTTAGAACAAATTAGGACGATTGATAAACAACGACTAACTGACAAAATCACACATTTGGACGACGACATGATGAGTCGCGTGGATGATGCGCTTCAAATTAGTTTAGGTCTTATTAATTTTTAATTTTTAAAATTATTTAAATGTAAATGATGAAAAAGTTACTTCTCCTAACAAGATGAGGTAGCTTTTTTTATTTTTTTCTGAGAATGAATTAGTTGTGGATATGTATGAATAGTAATTGAGCGTGTGAATTGTGAATTTCACACGCTCAATTCATGGGCAACTGTTGGTGGGCGTTTGAGAGTTTTTCTTAGTAGTATCTAGCGGATAACCTGTAGTATTAGCTGTATAGTTGTTTTCCTCGTCTAACTTTCACGTTTTTAACATATAAGGAATTTGGTTCTCTTGAGATTAACATGGAATAAAATTAGCGGACACCACAGGCCCTTATTTCAGCTGATATCCGCTCTTTTTTAATCTTAGAGCACTCAGAAGACCTTATTTACCAATTTTAATGGTGATTTACTATAATTCAGCGTAAATAAGGGCCAATCAGTTCCCCAAATACTTTAACTAGGCCTCTTTTGTTCAAATAGAGGCCTCTCAGTTCCACTACAATGGAACAAGGTCATTCCTTGGTAACAATACCAAATCTGGAGTTACCTCGGTTAAGTGGTTCAGTCCCTACGCTGCTAACCGTGCACTTCCGCTTTTCTCTACTGTCTAGTTGCAGGTACCATCGGATCGAGGTCGCTTCGGTCCAACCGGCGTGTCCAAAAAGCAGGACACTTCGTGTTGACCCTCCAGCGCTTGTCGCCGATAGGCAGGGCACTTCCGCTTTTCTACCAAGTACATCTTTTGCAACTTTTTTGTGAACGTGAAATAATAGAATAATATGGAGGTGTTGTCATTGCAACCAGATATTATTGAAATTATTTTGCAAAATAAAGCAGATATAAAAGCACGCTGGCTTAAGGAAATTGAAGCCGTACGTAAGGAAACGTACATGAAAAATGTAACTGAGCATGTGTTTGAGAGTACCAACCAAGAATTTGTTGAATTAATTCTTGATACATTGCATTGGAGTCAAGTAGAAGCGACTGAGCGAATTGGGCAGTACTCAGAGCGTTTAGTTCGTGCGGGAATGCAGTTGGAATATATTACTCAGGGCTTACAAGCGTTTCGTCGTGTAATTTTAGAGATGTTAACGGAAAGAGAAAATGATAGTAAGAAAATCGTTTCTTTATTTTATGAAATTGAAACTTGGATAGATGGAATTATTAATAAAGTGATCCATAACTATTCCGGTTCATGGCAAAATACGTTTGAATTACAAAAGTTATCGTTACTAGAACTTTCTGCGCCACTCATACCTATATTTGAAAACATTTCAATTATGCCTCTCATTGGGACGATCGATACAGCCAGGGCGAAACTTATTATGGAAAATTTATTAAATGGCGTCATTAAGCATCGAGCTGAAGTGGTCTTAATTGATATAACGGGAGTTCCGGTCGTCGATACCATGGTGGCACACCACATCATTCAAGCAGCTGAAGCGGTTCGTTTAGTTGGATCTAGATGTATTCTCGTTGGAATTAGACCAGAAATTGCCCAAACGATTGTAAATTTAGGGATAGATCTAAGTCAATTTCCGACGAAGAGTACACTTCGAAAAGGCGTTGAGACTGCGTTTGAATTGACGAATAAACAATTAGTAGATTTATAGAGAGTAGGTGGCCTAAGAATGAGTATGCGAATACCAATTTTAAAGTTGAAAGACTATTTACTCGTCAGTGTTCAAATTGAATTAGATGATCAAACGGCACTTCAATTTCAAGAAGACTTACTTAATAAAATTCATAAAGTAGGTTCAATGGGTGTTGTTATTGACCTAACTAGTGTAGAAATGATTGACTCATTTATTGCTAAAGTACTTGGTGACGTCGTTGATATGTCTAATTTAATGGGAACAAAAGTAGTGCTAACTGGAATACAGCCTGCTGTAGCCATCACGCTAGTGGATATGGGAATTGAGTTAGGTGGTGTCCAAACGGCGCTCGATTTAGAGCAAGGGTTGGAAAAGTTGCAGCAAGTACTGGAGGGGTAAGGATGACCCAATCTTGTGTAGAAGTCAAAAGTGAGTGGGAGATTGTTGCAGCTAGACAAGCTGGTAGGAACTTAGCAAAGGAAATTGGTTTTGGTACGGTGGATCAAGCAAGAATTGCAACAGCGATATCTGAACTTGCTCGAAATATTTATTTATATGCACAGCAAGGAACCATATGCATTGAACGAGTTATAGGGATAAGCGATAATCCATTCCAACAAGGAATTAAAATAATTGCATCTGATCAGGGGCCAGGAATAAATGATATTCGACAAGTGATGGAAGATGGTTTTACCACTTCTGGCGGTTTAGGCGCTGGTCTCCCTGGTGTAAAAAGGTTAATGGATGATTTTCAGATTGAAACGAATGTAGGCGAAGGAACGGTTATAACGGTTACGAAATGGCTTAGATAAGGAGGGGAAGCGATGATTGAAGCTGAAAGTCTCGATCTAACTTTGCAATCCGAATATAAAGGTTTACTTCGTGCATTTTTAGAAAATAAAAGTGAACAAGACTTGTATGATGCACAGCAGTATAGTAAACGTTTACTGGAAAATCAAATTTCCCCAGAAGAAATGGTGAGTTTGCACTGTGCCGTACTAGAAGAGATGTTTGAAGATCTAACGAGTGAAATTAAGGAATCTTTTTCATTTTTACTGGAGATCATGGTAGGCTATGGTTTAGCCTATAGAGAACATCAGAGCTTAAGGGACAAGCAACGAGAGTTAGAAATGCAAATTGATGTTGCTGCCAATATGCAACAAACCCTCTTGCCTAAGGAAATACCACAAATGCAAGAAATTGAGATTGGTGTTATTAGTGTCCCTGCTGGGAAAATGAGTGGCGATTATTATTATTGTGTAAAAAATGAAAGTGGACAGTTAGGGGTTGCCATTGCTGATATTATTGGCAAGGGTATACCTGCAGCGATGTGTATGTCGATGATCAAATATGCTATCGATAGTATGCCAACTAATAGTTTGGAACCTAGTGCTTTACTTAATAATTTAAACCGCGTGGTCGAACAAAATGTAGATCCTAGTATGTTCATCACAATGATGTACGGCTCGTATGATGCTCAGGATCACACCTTTGTTTATTCAGGAGCAGGGCATGAACCAGGGTTTTACTACAGTTCAGAACAAGGGCGGTTTACAGACCTATATGCAAAAGGTCTTGTACTCGGAGTGTCCAACAACGCCAATTTTCGTGAGTATAAGCTAGAAGTTAATGTTGGTGATGTCATTGTTTTACTTTCTGATGGAGTTACAGAATGTAGAATAGGGGACCATTTTATTGAACGTGAAGAAATTACGAAACTTCTACGTCGTTATATTCATTTGCCATCACAAGAGATTGTCGAGAAAATCTACGATGATTTAGCTCAGTTACAAGATTTCTCACTGAATGATGATTTTACGATGATGGTGATACGAAGAAAGGTTTAAAAAATCTAATGAGTGGTAAATAAATGGAGAAGGATTTTCTCAGGAGGGGTATTATGAATTTAGAAATACGTCAAGAAACTAAGGGAAACTTGCACTTATTACACTTATCAGGAGAGGTTGATGCTTTTACAGCACCGAAATTAAGAGAGGTATTGCTACCGCTAACTGAGCAAAGTGGTATGAAAGTTATTGTGGACTTATCTGATGTAGAGTATATCGATAGTACAGGGCTTGGAATTTTTATTGGTGCATTAAAATCCACGCATAATTATAACAGCCACATCCAACTTCAAGGTTTATCTAGCCGTTTGCAAAGACTATTTAAAATTACAGGTTTGGATGAAGTGATAGATATTGAAGATCAAGAAAAGGAGGGAATGCAATGACCCGTCAAAGTGATCGCATCGAGATGAAAGTTCCTGCAAAACCAGAGTATGTAGGAGTCATCCGTTTGACTGTTTCTGGAATTGCAAATCGAATTGGTTACACCTACGATGATATTGAAGATATAAAAATTGCTGTTGCAGAAGCATGTACGAACGTTGTAGAGCACGCTTATGAAGGGGATGGGTGTATATCAGTGACCTTTCATGTATATAGTGATCGATTAGAAGTAGTTGTGGCAGATAGTGGAGAAAGTTTTGATATAGAAGGCATAAGAGATAAGTTAGGACCGATTGATGCAAGCCAGCCTATCAATGAGTTAAAAGAAGGAGGGCTGGGTCTCTTTCTCATTAACACTTTAATGGATAAGGTGGAGATGAGTGAAAAAGATGGTGTTATTTTAATGATGACGAAGTACTTAGGAAGAGATGGGGTGGAACGATATGTCGACGAAACCTCAGCAACGACCCAATAGTAAAGATGATGTAATTTCATGGATTAAGCAGTATCAAGAAGGTGAATCGAAAGAGGCGCAGACAAAACTAGTTGACCATTATAAGCCGCTAGTTCAAACCTTGTCTCGAAAGTTTGCGAAGGGTCCAGAACATGCAGAAGACCTCTATCAGGTCGGTATGTTAGGTCTGCTTGGGGCAATTAGACGATTTGATCCTAGTGTCGGAAAGAGTTTTGAATCCTTTGCTGTTCCTACTGTCATTGGTGAAAT
This sequence comes from Alkalihalobacterium sp. APHAB7, assembly GCF_048323755.1. Classification (NCBI taxonomy): domain Bacteria; kingdom Bacillati; phylum Bacillota; class Bacilli; order Caryophanales; family Bacillaceae; genus Alkalihalobacterium; species Alkalihalobacterium sp. APHAB7. Next base: position 5,969 of record NZ_JBLWFS010000029.1, on the reverse strand, counting down.
AAAAAGGTATATTCGCGATAAAACGTGGAGTGTTCATGTTCCCAGGAGAATTAAAGAATTAGGTCCTAAAATTAAAAAGGCTGTTGATCAATTAACAAATGAATTACAACGTTCTCCAAAAGTTGAGGAAATCGCTGAACTCATTAATGTTTCTGTGGAAGAGGTTTTAGAAGCAATGGAAATGGGCAGAAGTTATCAGGCGCTATCTGTTGACCGGCCGATTGAAGCTGATCAAGAAGGTGGAGAAGCCACGCTATTAGATCTCGTTGGTCGCCCGGAAAAAGGGTACGAGCAAACCGATCAACAAATTCTTTTAGAAAAAGCGTTTCTTGTTTTAAGTGAACGTGAGAGGCAGATCTTACAGCTCACCTATTATGAAAACCTAAGTCAAAAAGAGACTGGAGAGCAATTAGGGATTTCTCAAATGCATGTATCTAGACTACAACGGCGGGCGCTGCAAAAGCTTCGTGAAACGATTGATGTTAAACCGACTGAGTGCTTAAAATGATCGAATTTGAAAAAAAACAACATGTGAGTATTTCAGCTTATCAGAGACCGAAAAATGGAAATGTACTTTGCGGGGATTCCTATGTCGTTGTAGAAAAAGAAAATTATGTAGTCTGTGCTGTTTCTGACGGATTAGGCAGCGGTGAACAAGCCTATGCTTCATCTGTTACTGTAATGAATGTCATTAGACAGAACCATCATGAAGATGTAAAGAAAATAGTTGAGCTATGTAATAAAAGTCTAGTCTCAAAGCGAGGAGTTGTATTAACTGTTGTCAAGTTTGATCGGAAAGATAGGAAGGTCCACTATAGTAACATTGGGAATGTTGGCTTTTTGTTTTATTCTTCCAAAGGACAAATGATCAGACCGATGCCTTATCGCGGCTTTTTATCGGGACGAAAAATCAACGTTAAAACTGAGAGTTTTCCTTACGACCCTGGTAGTGTATTTGTTATTTTTTCAGATGGAGTTAAGTTGAGTGGTTTAAAGCGTGAGAACTTAACAGATATGCGTTCGCAGGAAGAGGCGGATCGGTTTATTGAAAAACATGTGAGTGCAGTTGATGATGACCTGACGCTTCTCGTTGGACAATTACATTAATGGCTTTAGGAGTCTGACTACATTCATATGGTCAGGCTCCTTTTTGAACTGTTAGAACGTTTGACTATTTTACAAGGGACTATGATAAGGAGGGAAGGTGGGCTTTGGTGGTCTTTGTTTTAGGCTCTTCTTGAACAGCGTGAAGGAAAAGGTCCAAAAGCAACAAAGTATACGAAATCAGCTTTGTTTTAAAACAGGTTATTCAATAAGAGGATTGGGGAGTGGTTTGTCGAAGGTTATTATGGAGAGTCGACTTTTAAGCATAATTTAATATAATAGAAGAAATGCTAACATGGCAAGTTGTGTATAGAGGAGAGATGAACTTGAGTAATCCGGAACAACGTCAACAAATGATGATGAAAATAGGTAAAGAATTAAATTTACCAACTAAAACTGTTCAGCAAGTAATCCAATTAATAGAAGAAGGGAATACCGTTCCTTTCATTGCGCGATACCGAAAAGAACTTACAGGCGGAATTGATGAGGTTCAAATACGATCGATCACTGAAACATGGCAGTATGCAGTGAACTTAAGTGAAAGAAAAGGCGAGGTCATTCGTCTTATTGATGAGCAAGGAAAACTAACAGATGAATTAAAGACAGCGATCGAAAAAGCAGAAAAGCTCCAAGAAGTAGAAGATTTGTATCGGCCATATAAACAAAAGCGCCGTACAAAAGCAACGGTAGCGAAAGAGAAAGGTCTTGAACCGTTAGCGGGTTGGTTATTCTCCTTGCCAAAATCGGCGGCTGTTGAGGTAGAAGCCCAAAAGTATATTTCCGAAGAACATGAAGTACTTTCAATTGAAGACGCACTTCAAGGGGCTAAAGATATTATCGCTGAGTGGGTTTCTGATGATGCTGACGTACGTAAGCACATTAGAGAGTTAGCTTTTAGAGAAGGTATTATCTCTACGAAAGTAAAAGATGCTGAAAAAGATGAAAAAGGCATTTATGAGATGTACTATGAGTATGAGGAGCCCCTGAGGCGAGTCGTACCACACCGTATTCTCGCTATAAATCGTGGGGAAAAAGAAGAAATTTTACGTGTTGGAGTTACATTCCCTGTGCCAAAAATTGAAACGTATATGCATAGAAACTACATAAAAAACAATAATTCAAGTGCTGTGCCTTATGTAACTGAGGCAATTGAAGACGGGTATAAGCGGTTAATTGAACCTTCAATAGAGCGCGAGATACGTAATGAACTAACAACTAAAGCGGAAGAACAGGCGATACATATTTTTTCAGAGAACTTAAAAAATCTATTACTTCAAGCACCCATTAAAGATCACACGGTACTAGGTGTCGATCCAGCTTACCGAACGGGTTGTAAGTTAGGTGTAGTAGATGATACAGGTAAAGTTCTAGATATTACAGTGATTTACCCAACTCCGCCTCATAATAAGGTAGAAGAAGCTAAGAAAGTCGTGAATCGTTTAATTGAGCAGCACAATATTGATGTTATTGCGATTGGAAACGGAACAGCATCAAGAGAAACGGAACAATTTATTGCGGATATAATCAAAGAAAACAAATTACCGATTTCTTATTTAATCGTTAATGAGGCTGGAGCGAGTGTGTATTCGGCTTCTGAGCTTGGGCGCGAAGAGTTCCCGGATTTACAAGTCGAAGAACGGAGTGCAGTATCAATTGCACGGCGGTTACAAGATCCGTTAGCTGAGCTAGTTAAAATAGACCCTAAATCTGTAGGTGTTGGTCAATATCAGCATGACGTTTCTCAGAAAAGGTTGGCGGAATCCTTAGGGTTTGTTGTGGAGACGGCAGTAAACCGTGTAGGTGTCAATGTAAATACAGCATCATCCTCATTGCTTCAATATGTAGCAGGTTTATCAAAGGTGGTTGCTAATAATGTGGTCAAGAAGCGAAATGAAGAAGGGAAATTTACTTCTCGTCAACAATTAAAGAAAGTACCTAGACTTGGTGATAAAACGTATGAACAGTGTATCGGGTTCTTAAGAATTCCAGAAGGGAAGAACCCATTAGATAATACAGCAATTCACCCGGAGTCATATACGGAAACAAAAAGGTTACTTGAAGCGGTTGGAGCCAGTATGGAAGAGCTAGGTACAGACGCCTTAAAAGAAAAACTTCAACAAATTTCATTATCGGAAATGGCGCATACGTTAGAAATTGGGGAACCGACCTTAAAAGATATCATTGATGCACTTATTCGTCCGGGACGTGACCCGCGTGATGATTTAGCCAAGCCATTATTGAAAAAAGGTGTATTAGCACTTGAAGATTTGCAAAAAGGAATGGAATTACAGGGGACAGTAAGAAACGTAGTTGATTTCGGTGCATTTATAGACGTGGGTGTAAAACAAGATGGCCTTGTCCATATTTCTAAATTAAGTAATCGATTTGTAAAGCATCCACTAGAAGTTGTAGCAGTTGGAGAGGTTGTTACCGTCTGGGTTGATGATGTTGACTTTAAAAAGCAAAGAGTTGCTTTGACGATGCTTGAACCTGAAAAGCAAATAAATGAATAAAAGAACAGAGGCTGACTTTGTCAGCCTCTCTCTTAATTAATTGCTTTTTTCAATTGCAGTATTTCTTTTGTAATTTGTCCTTTGATAATAGAACCAACACTGGTTGAGTAATTTAATTTGGTATCGATTTTTTTGAAAGAAAGCGACTTTTAGTTGCTTTCTTAGCCAGTAGGGCATAAGCTAGCAGCTCCTTAATCATTTATGTTACTATGATTAGTATATGTATAACAGTTTGTCAAAGTTGATAGAAATTTGAAAGTAATTTATTTAAAGGAGAAAAAAGATCGTGAAGCAAGAAGAGTTGCAATCCATCGTTGAGGAAGTATCCTTAGCGTATTTTAAGCGTCCCTTTGTCCATCAAGCACGATTTAATCATCGCCTGAGAACAACAGGCGGACGATACTTGCTGCATACCCATGACATTGAAATCAATCCTAAACAGTATGAAGCCTTTGGCCAAGAAGAGCTCATCTCCATTATTAAACATGAATTATGTCATTATCACCTTCACATACAAAAGAAAGGCTATCAACATAAAGATAAAGACTTTAAAGATTTATTAAAGCAAGTAGGTGGAGCTAGATACTGTAAAGCACTCTCTAATGAAAAAACTTACTCTAAGAAACGGTATATTATTCAATGTACAAGTTGTTTTTTAAAGTACACTAGAAAAAGAAAGTTTGACCTTTCGCGATATGCTTGTGGTAAGTGTGGCGGGAAATTAAGGATGATAAAAATGGATGTTGACCACTAAATTATTCTGTGATATATTATAGAGGTCGCTGCAAGACAGCTTGTCTAAGTAGTTGCGATAATTTTCTAGATGAACTTGACATCATGAATGAAATCATGTAAAATAGTTCAAGTCCAATAATCATTCCACAGTAGCTCAGTTGGTAGAGCAATCGGCTGTTAACCGATCGGTCGCAGGTTCGAGTCCTGCCTGTGGAGCCAGTGGAGAAGTACTCAAGTGGCTGAAGAGGTGCCCCTGCTAAGGGTATAGGTCGGGTAACCGGCGCGAGGGTTCAAATCCCTCCTTCTCCGCCAGTCATATTGGCCCGTTGGTCAAGCGGTTAAGACACCGCCCTTTCACGGCGGTAACACGGGTTCGAATCCCGTACGGGTCACCAATATTATATTAGAAGTTTAGAAGTTCTGCATGGAGGATTAGCTCAGCTGGGAGAGCACCTGCCTTACAAGCAGGGGGTCGGCGGTTCGAGCCCGTCATCCTCCACCATATTTAATTAGCTGTAACAATTTTGTGTTGTTGAGCATTTAATAAATTTGTAGCGGTTTGTGGTCCCGTGGTGTAGCGGTTAACATGCCTGCCTGTCACGCAGGAGATCGCGGGTTCGATTCCCGTCGGGACCGCCATTTTTTAATTTTAAAAGATAAACTAAGCGGGTGTGGCGGAATTGGCAGACGCGCTAGACTTAGGATCTAGTGTCTTTGACGTGGGGGTTCGAGTCCCTTCACCCGCACCAATGTGCGAATTATAAAGCGGTCGTGGCGGAATGGCAGACGCGCTAGCTTGAGGGGCTAGTGGGGGCAACCCCGTGGAGGTTCGAGTCCTCTCGGCCGCACCAACATATATAACATATATTAAAATAGAAGCGCCCTTAGCTCAGCTGGATAGAGTGTTTGACTACGAATCAAAAGGTCGGGAGTTCGAATCTCTCAGGGCGCGCCATGATATACGGGAAGTGGCTCAGCTTGGTAGAGCACCTGGTTTGGGACCAGGGGGTCGCAGGTTCAAATCCTGTCTTCCCGACCATCATATGCGGGTGTAGTTTAATGGTAAAACCTCAGCCTTCCAAGCTGATGTCGTGGGTTCGATTCCCATCACCCGCTCCATTTTATTTTTTGGGCCTATAGCTCAGCTGGTTAGAGCGCACGCCTGATAAGCGTGAGGTCGGTGGTTCGAGTCCACTTAGGCCCACCAGAAAAAAGTTTTTAAAAAGTGTTGACTTCATTTGAATATTATTATAATATAAGGGAGTCGCTTTTAAGACATCAATAAAAGTTCTTTGAAAACTGAACAAAAAGCCAAGCGAAATAAATGAGATACATGATGTCTCGTCAATGTTTTAAAAAACGTCACGTTTGTGACAATGAGCTATATCAAACACTTTTATGGAGAGTTTGATCCTGGCTCAGGACGAACGCTGGCGGCGTGCCTAATACATGCAAGTCGAGCGGACATCATAAGAGCTTGCTCTTATGATGTTAGCGGCGGACGGGTGAGTAACACGTGGGCAACCTGCCCTGTAGACTGGGATAACTTCGGGAAACCGGAGCTAATACCGGATAATCAATGACACCACATGGTGTCATTGTAAAAGTTGGGTTTAC
>NZ_JBLWFS010000028.1:0-51954 GCF_048323755.1 Alkalihalobacterium sp. APHAB7 | reverse complement strand
TATCATTTAACCCTAGAACTCCACTTTCTCGATAGGCAGCTCTCCACCTTTTGCCTGAAGATTCAACACGTTTCATCCCAATGATATCTATATCAAACCCACATTCCTCAAATATCTCTCTTGGGAATTTTCCCTTTTTATTTTCATTAATGAAAAGATGCTTAAATTCATCAGTATAAGTAATTCCTTTTGTACTAACTGATTTAACATATTTATTAGCTGATAGTAGCTTAATTTCTTTCACTGTAAAAACCTTTTTACTCATTTTGTTTTCTCCGTCTCCATGTTTTTTCTCTGTCGTATTTCTTAATTATACAAAAAAGTACCCTACAGGTAGACTTTTTTTAGTGTCTACTCTATAGGGTACATTTTAATACCTTGGATCGTTTTTTTGTTTTTAATTAAAGTAACTCCATTATAGATTGTATTAAAAATCATCATGGTTATAAAGTTTTAGTAGAAAAGGTTGTAGTTTGTCATGAAATGTAAAATTATTTGACACGGTCCTAAATAAAAATACACAGAAATTCTCGCTTATTCGACAAATAATTGATAGATCGTGTTCTTTTTTTTATAACAAGCGATTATAACACAACTATATTACTATTCAAAATATTCTGTTAAATTTTCTGTCAAAATAGTTATTTTTTGTCGAGAATGCTTGTACTATTTAGCTATCAAAACAAAGGAGGTATATAAAGAGTGGAGAAACCAAAGAAAAATATGACAAGAAGAGATTTTCTAAATCAAGTAGGAAGAGTAGGTGGCGCTGTAGCTGTATTTGGTGCAATGGATGCTGTAGGGTTATTCGGAACACCTACTTATGCTATGAAAAGTGATTTTAACCTACCAAAAAAGGGTGACTTATCTAATGGAAAGAAAAATGGTAAGACGATTATTATTCTAGGGGCAGGGATAGCAGGTCTCTCTGCTGCTTACGAAATGTCAAAGGCAGGTTATGATTGTAAGATCTTAGAAGCACGGGATCGTGTAGGTGGTCGAAATTGGACCGTCCGGGCAGGAACAACTGAAACAGAAATTGGGGGTGTTAGTCAAACTGCTCAATTTGCAAGAGGTGAATACTTTAACGCTGGACCAGCCAGGATCCCGCAGCATCATATTACGATGGACTATTGCCGTGAGCTAGGTGTACCGCTCGAAATTTTTACTAATACAAACGATCACGCCTACTATTATCGTGAAAGTGTCGGTAATCTAGCCAATACGAAAATTAGAAAGCAAATGATTAAAGCAGATATTAGAGGGCATGTATCTGAGTTATTAGCAAAGGCAGTTAATCAGTCTGCTTTAGATAGCGAGTTATCTTCTGAAGATAAAGAAAGATTACTAACTTACCTTCGTGGTGAGGGTGGATTAAATACGAACTATCAATATTCAGGATCGAGTGCTCGTGGATATGATATTCTTCCAGCAGCAGGGTTAGAACCAGGAAAAGTTGGTGATCCATATACTTTAGGTCAATTATTATCCTCAGGAATGCCTAATAGTATAAGTAGTGAATATTCATTTAATCAACAGCCAAACATGTTCCAGCCGGTTGGTGGAATGGATGCGATACCGAAGGCATTTGAAGCACATCTTCCAGGTAAGATCACCTTTGGTGCTGAAGTTAAAGAAATTCGTCAATCATCTGACGGGGTAAAAATTTTATATACTGGAAAAGGAAAAGGGAACGGTGCAGGAAGTGGTAATTTAAGAGAAATTACGGGTGATTATTGCATTTGTACAATACCTCTACCTGTATTATCAAAAATATCTGCTGACTTTTCTTCAGAAATGCAACGTGCGATAGGAAGTATCAGTTATGCGACTACTGGTAAAATCGGTCTGCAATACAAACGTCGTTTCTGGGAGGAAGATGAGCGTGTGTATGGTGGGATGACAACAACGAACCTTGATATTAACCAAATTTGGTATCCTTCATCAGGTTATGGAACACAAAAAGGAACTGTTGTTGGCTACTACAATTTTGGTAATGATGCTGTGGCTCTTGGGGATATGTCAATTGCCCAGCGCCAAGCACATGCTTTAGCACAAGGAGCGAAAATTCATGGTGACACTTATAAGAAAGAGTTAGAAGCTGGCTTTTCTCTAGCATGGCATAAAATTGAGTATAGCGAAGGTGGTTGGGCAAACTATTCGGCTTCGCAAAGACAAAATGAGTACGTGACTTTGAATAAACCAGATGGTCGCATTCATTTAGCGGGTGAACACTTAAGCTATATGACAGGTTGGATGTCAGGGGCTATCGAATCCGCATTGATAGCAGTAGGTAGAATTCATGAAGAAGTGATGCAAAGTCCAAGTGTTGCCTCATAAATAACTTGTAGACTAGTAACGTCGAAACTAAAAAATGGATAGAAAATAGAGGAGGATAAATAATGAAAATACTATCTAAAAAAATTGTAGCATCTGCAATAATTGGGACAAGCTTATTAGCGGGGGTAACGTTTACGGCAGCAAATGGTGATATGGCCAAACTGATGAGAGGAAACGATGTTGTATTTTTCGGAAGCTCGACTTCTTCCATATCTAGTTCAGTAGCGATACCACATAATTATAACAAACTTTATTTCAGTGGGACGGTTCCGGTTGTAAAGGATAGAAATGGTTCAACCATTTATGAAAGATATGGGAATACAGAAGAACAAGCGATTACAATCTTAGAGCGATTTAAACAAGATTTAGAAGCAAAAGGACTATCGATGTCAGACATCACTTACTTACGTGTCTATGTGGTTCCAGATCCAGAACATCCAGAAAACCCTGGTGAAATCGACTATCAAGGTTGGTTCAATGCCTATGCAAAATACTTTAACACAGAAGAAAACCCTGTAAAAACTGCTCGTTCAACGGTTGGAGTTGAAGGTCTAGTAAACTCAGATTGGTTAATTGAAATTGAAGCGGAAGTCGCTTATAAAAGCATTAACCCAGGAAAAGGAAAATAATAAAACAATAGAGTAGGAGATGAGTTTAATGTTACAAAACATCGGAGTTCCCGGTTTAATTTTAGTATTAATTATCGCGCTTGTGATTTTCGGCCCATCCAAGCTTCCTGAGATTGGCAGAGCAGCCGGAAGAACGTTAAGTGAATTTAAAAGTGCAACAAAAGATCTAGTCAATGGAAATGATTCAGAAGAGGAAAATTCAAAAGAAGTGAAAAGCTAAAGCTATAAATTTAATAAGGAGATGTAAACAACTGTTTACATCTCCTTTTGTATAAAGGATGTGATCATATGACGGTAAAAGAAATGAATTTAGTCGACCATTTAGAAGAGTTGCGAAAACGATTAATTATTGTCATTAGCTTTTTCATTCTTGCCTTATTCGGGTCGTTTGCATTTGTAGAAAAAATATATGACTGGCTTATTATTGCTGCCGATCAAAACTTAACGATATTAGGTCCGAGTGATATTTTATGGATCTATTTTATGATCGCTGGATCGTGTGCGATTATCGTAACGACTCCGATGATTCTTTATCAAGTATGGAAGTTTGTAGAACCAGCCGTAAATGAAAAAGAGCGTAAAGCAGTTTTTCTGTTTCTTCCACTATTATTTATTTGTTTTACGGGTGGAATTTCATTTGGTTACTTTGTTTTGTTTCCAAGTGTTTTATCTTTTTTACAAACATTAGCTGCTGACCAACTGAATACGATGTACACGGCAGAAAAATATTTTAAGTTTTTATTACACTTAACGTTACCTATTGGGTTTTTGTTTGAAATGCCAATTATTATCATGCTTTTAACAAGGATTGGTATCATTAACCCAGTTATGCTGGCAAAGACAAGAAAAATTGGTTACCTAATCTTAACAATTGTTTCCACGCTCGTTACACCGCCTGACTTTATATCAGCTCTTATCGTTATGGCACCACTCATTTTACTTTATGAAATAAGTATTAGTATTTCCAAAATAATGTATAGAAAGAGATTGAGAGTTCTTAAGGAAGCTAGTTAAGTTATTAAGATCGGTGGTTTAGTACAAAATAATAAGGTCAGGGTTTCCTTTTCCTAAGAATTAACCCTGACCAGTAATATAGTCAATTTAAATAATAAACTTTTTTACTCCTTCGATAGTAAGGACCTCAAAAAATCCTTATTCACTAACATATCCTCAAGTGTATATTGATCGAGTACTTGTAAATAGGCTTTCATAGCTTCGTTTAATACATGTTTTAAGCGGCACCCCGAACTAATCATACACATATTTCGCTCCGCATCAAAACATTCAACTACTTCTAAGTCTTCTGTTTGTCGTACAACGCTTCCAATGTTGATTTCACTTGGAGATTTTGCAAGTTTAATTCCACCATTACGCCCTCTAATCGTTTCTATTAATCCGAGTTTACCTAGTTCAAAAACAATTTTACTTAAATGGTTATTTGAAATTCCATAAGCTGAAGATATCTCTTTAATACTAGCGAGTTTGTCATCAGAGAGAGTGCCTAAGTATAGAAGAACACGAAGAGAGTAGTCTGTATAAGTTGTTAACTGCATGTGAACCCCTCCGTTCAAAATAAACAAGTAATATACTTATATTTTATCATAGTACCATAAAAGAGTATTTTATTTTAATTATGTCTATTTTATGAAAAGGTGTATTTAAAATATTGCTTTAAAATTCCTTCCGTGTTTAAATTAAAGATGTATTTCAAATATATGTTTTAATATTCACGGGGAGATGATCGGAAATGACGGCTACAAAAATACTAAGTCAAGAAACGATTTCAATTATTAAATCAACGGTACCTGTTCTTGCAGAACACGGGGAAGCAATTACTAAACGTTTTTATCAAATGATGTTTGAAAATCATCCAGAATTATTACATATTTTCAACCACGCAAATCAGAAGCAAGGAAAGCAACCTAAAGCATTGGCTAATTCTGTATACGCTGCAGCTGCTCATATTGATAATTTGGAAGCAATTATTCCTGTAGTTAAGCAAATTGCACATAAACACAGAAGCTTAAATGTGAAAGCGGAGCATTATCCAATTGTGGGGAAGCATTTACTATTGGCCATAAAAGACGTATTAGGGGATGCCGCGACGGATGATATTATAAATGCCTGGGCAGATGCTTATGGAGTAATTGCGGATGTGTTCATTTCAGTCGAAAAAGAAATGTACAATGACGCTGAGCAAAAAGAAGGTGGTTGGAAGGAATTTAGACCATTTACAGTCGCTAAAAAAGTAAAGGAAAGTGATGTTATTACATCCTTCTATTTAAAGCCTCTAGATGGTGAAGAGATTTCTGAATTCCTACCTGGTCAATATATTTCGGTTAAAGTCATTATCGAAGGTGAAGAATATAATCATATTAGACAATATAGTTTATCAGATGTTTCAGGAAAGGGATATTATCGTATTAGTATAAAACGTGAAGACGCACGTGGAGACATTCCTGCAGGAATTGTTTCGACGTATATGCATAACGAAGTGAACGAAGGCGATGTTCTTGAGATAACAGCTCCAGCAGGTGATTTTGTTCTTAACACGGAATCAACTCGTCCTGTCGTGTTAATTAGTGGTGGTGTGGGACAAACGCCAATGATCAACATGTTAAAAAAATTATCTCAACTTCCAGAGAAGAAGGTCACTTATATTCACGCGGCCATAAATGGAAACCATCACGCATTGAAAGAAGAAGTAGCAACAGTTGTTTCAGAAAGTACTAACATTAACTATTTTCTTGCTTATGAACAGCCAACAGAAGAAGATCGAACAGCTCAAATCTATCAAAAAGAAGGATTTGTTGAACTTGAATGGTTGAAATTAGTCGTTCCAAGTAACGATGCCGATTTCTATTTCTGTGGTCCAGTTCCATTCATGAAAGTGATAAATCAATCATTAAAAGACTGGGGAGTACCTCAGGAACAAATCCATTTTGAATTTTTCGGTCCAGCTGGTGATTTAGAAAAGTAAGGTAGTAGTAAAACGATTAATCGAGGGGAAGTTTAATAAAAACGGGTTTGATCTCAATTATAAGAACCGCAATGGCCTAAGCTCCATCGCGGTTTTTATTGCTCATTTAGTTTTAGTTTTACATTGGAAATAGAAATTACAGTTATCGTGAAATACATATATTTAGTCTTAAACTATTTCTTATCAGACCATGTTTACATACATACACATACATACATACTATATCTTCCTTATTGAAGGTGAAAAAAATGATCTTAATCTACATCATCATCGCAGTTGCGTTTATCGATACGTTTTCCCAGCTCCCAATTATTGCGCCTTTTGCCCTTGACATTGGAGCGAGTCCGTTCTTAGTTGGTATTATTATTGGAATGTATTCCTTTGCAAATATGCTGGGGAATTTGTTATCAGGAGTTTGGATTGATCGCATCGGTTCTAAGCGAATTTTATATGTTGGAATGCTTTCGGTAGGTGTTATTATCTTTTTCTATTCGATAGTCAGTCACCCATATGAATTATTAGTTGTTCGGTTTTTCCATGGAATGGCTGGGGGTCTAATTGTTCCTGCGGCCTTTACGTTTTTAGGTTCCAGAGGACAACGAGCGGAGAATGGAAGGACGATGGCTTTTTCAGGTGCAGGTGTTGGCATCGCTGCAATTGTAGGCCCAGCAATAGGCGCCATTGTAAGTGGACGATTTGGTTATGATCTTCTTTTTTACTTCATTTCAAGTCTAATGATTGTGTTTGGAGTTTTAGCTATTATCTTTTTAAGAGAAAAGAGAGAATTAAAAACTCACACAGTAAAGCATAATACATTTCCTAAACTAAAAGAACTTGTACCTGCGTATTTATCCATCTTTTTGTTAATGTATACTTTAGGTTTACTAACGTATTCGTTACCTTTGAAAGTTATCGATCTAAATTTAAAAACAGAACTGACAGGTATTTTACTAAGCGTCTTTGGTTTGGTAGCGATATTGATTTTTGTACTTCCAACCAATAAAGTCTTTGATCAGTTGAAAAAAACTCGGCTAATGATAAGTGGTCTAATTGTTATATCCATTGCACTACTTTATTTAGCGTTTGCATTGACGTTATCACATATGATTGTGGCTATGGCTATTTACGGAATTGGATTTGCCCTAATTTTTCCGTCAGCGAGTGGAACTGTTATCGAACGTACCAAGGAGAAGGAAAGAGGAAAAGCGTTTGGTCTCTTCTATGCATTCTTTTCATTAGGAGTGATTTGTGGTTCTTTCTTTGCAGGATTGTTTTCGTTTTTTCCAGCCTATCAGTTTGTAATTGGGACTATGTTCGTGTTGTTTACAGTATCCACTTATACAATTGCGATGCTATGGAAGAAATCTATTAGAAAATAAAAATAAAATATTTAAAATTATTAAACAACTCATGCCGTTCTTTTGTTAAACTATTATTAAAAGAAAGAGATACGAAAAATGCCTTAAATCCAACCATGGTTTAAGGTTATTTTGATGAAGTTTTTAGAAGATCATTTCATGGGGGAATAATGATGTATGATTTTGCTATTATCGGTGGGGGAATTGTTGGTTTATCGGTCGGAAAAGGGATCCTAGAGAAGTTTCCAAGTGCCAAAGTGGTCGTTTTAGAAAAGGAAAAAGTATTGGCGTCACATCAGACAGGTCACAATAGCGGCGTTATTCATTCGGGCCTTTATTATAAACCCGGAAGTTTTAAAGCAAAGTTTGCTCGTCATGGTAATGAATCTATGGTGGCGTTTTGTCAGGAACATCAGATTGAACATGAAGTTTGTGGAAAAGTTGTAGTGGCAACAAATGATGAAGAGCTACCGTTACTAGAGGCCTTATACAAGCGGGGTCTTGACAATCAATTAACGATTAAGAAAATATGCGCTGATCAATTAAAAGAAATCGAGCCTCATGTCAGTGGAAAAGCCGCAATCCATGTCCCAATGGCAGGAATCGTTAACTACAAACAAGTAAGTGAGACGTTGGCGAAGCTCATTAGGGAACGTGGAGGAGTATTAAAATTAAATACGAATGTACAAAAAATTAAAGAAAACGGTAGCTACGTAGAGATAGACACGAATAATGGAACGTACCAGGCAAAAATGCTGATTAACTGTGCCGGGCTACATAGTGACCGTATCGCAAAATTAACGGGGTATTTGATGGACATGAAAATCGTACCTTTTCGTGGTGAATATTTTGAGTTAAAGCCAGAAAAAAGAGATCTAGTCAAACATCTGATATATCCTGTTCCTAATCCTTCTTTTCCTTTTCTAGGTGTCCATTTTACTAGAATGATTGGTGGTGGTGTTGAAGCAGGACCTAATGCTGTACTTAGCTTAAAACGTGAAGGTTACAAAAAGACAGATTTTCATCCTGTGGACTTTTTTGAAATCATGAAATACCAAGGATTTTGGAAGCTAGCTCGTAAAAATGTTAAGGAGGGGTTTGTTGAAATTACTCGTTCGTTAAATAAGAGGAAGTTTGTACAGAGTCTTCAAAAACTTATTCCAGAAATTACAGTAAATGATCTTGAACCAGCTCCAGCTGGAGTACGTGCGCAAGCGTTAAAAACAGACGGTAGTTTAGTAGACGATTTTTACATCATCGTAGGCAAACGAAGTATCCATGTGTGTAATGCACCTTCACCTGCAGCAACAGCATCTTTGCAAATAGGAAGTGAAATTGTTCGGAGGATTCCTGCTCAAAAGATCTTTCTCTAATCAATGAATATAGTGTTATTTTGATAAAGACAACAAAAAACTCCTCTCTCATAAGACAACTTTCAAACTAGAAAAAAGTCAGAAGTAATGGAAGGAAAAGTACGGTTAAAGGTGAACTATAAAAGATATGAATTGCAAATTGGAGGAGTAAATATTAATGAGTCATTTCATTGAAAATTCGATTAATAGTGTTTTTGTTCATGTAAGTAATCTTCAACGTTCGGCTGAGTGGTACAGTACGTTGCTTGGGTTGAAGGTATTAGAAGAACGTTTCAATGGCGGGCCCGTATATTGGATGGAACTAGACAACTTCACAGGGTTAATTTTAGATGATAACAGTGTAAATATAGCAAGAGGAGAATGGAGCAAAGACAATGCTCCGTTATATCTGTATAGCGCTAAAAGTGTTGCCGGGGCATATGAGAGTCTAAAACAAAAAGGGGTTAACATTACACTTGAAATAGAAACTCCACACGAAGGGTTAACTTTTTTCAATTTTGAAGATCCCGATGGAAATATATTTATGGTTTGTAGCTGTGACGATAATGAAATGCCATTAGAAAAAGTTTCACCTTCACCCATTCATAATCGAATACCGGCTGTCTTTGTAAACGTTTCCGATATACAAAAAGCGGCCCAATGGCATTTTGGTTTGTTAGATATTGAACCCCGGTTGATCCACCCGAAGGAAACGATTGTTGAAATACAAAGTGAAAAGGGTGCGAATATATTACTCGATAATAATCGTTTTCTGAATGGGGATAACTATAAAGTTCGATTTATGTTGGAGACGGACGATATTCATGAAGCCTATTCTTTTGTGAAAAATAACCGCATTGAGGTGTTTACAGAAAAAGAAGGTCACGGAGACATAACATTTTTTACTATTCTAGATCCAGATGATCACGTTATTATGGTTTGCCAACCGCACTAACCGAACGAGTGATCATTAGGAAGGATATTAGTAGGTATTCATGACTACTCAGTTAATCCGAAGTAATGTATAGCAAAAGGCTATCTTATTGATAGCAATTGGATAGCGGTGGAATAGAGCTCTCATAGTGATGAGGGCTTTTTTTATAGTTAGCTAGATCATTAACTACAGCTATCAAACCACCCTGCACTTCTAAAAGAATATAGCTTGTCATTAAGCACTGAAGGAATGATAAAAGGAATAGAGCGTCTTATGAAGTTTATAATGAATGAAATAATCTAGAATTTTACGATATTCAATTACATAAATGAAGATATTATTGACTATGATTAAATCAATTACCTAAAAATCTAGTTCGTTTCATTTAGAACTAAGGAGGTTTTACGCAATGATTTTAATCAAAGGGGCAACAGTATATCCGGTCACGTCAGAGAAAGTAGAAAATGGAGATGTATTAATAAAAGAAGGTAAAATAGCAGCAATTGGAACACACATAGAACAAACCTCACAGATGACAGTTATAAACGGGAAAGGGCTTCACTTGCTTCCTGGTTTTATCGATGCACATACTCATCTTGGTCTTTATGATGAAGGAACGGGTTGGGCAGGTAATGATGCCAATGAAACGATTGAGGCTACTACGCCGCATATTCGAGCAATCGATGGAGTCTACCCTCTTGATATTGGGTTTAAGGATGCCGTGAAATACGGGGTAACAACGGTTCACGTAATGCCTGGAAGTGCGAATGTAATTGGTGGGACAACTTCCGTCATTAAGACGCACGGTAAGAGTATAAAGAAAATGATGATTAAAGATATTGCCGGTTTAAAAATCGCATTGGGTGAGAACCCGAAACGAATTCATAGCCGGTCTACAAACAACGATTCCATCACGAGAATGGGTATCATGGGAATGCTCCGGGAAGCGTTTATTCATGCCACAAATAGTGATGACCCAGAAAACTTAAGAGTTGCTCCTTTAATAGCGGCCTTAAAAAGGGACATTCCTGTAAGAATTCATGCTCATCGTGCGGATGATATTTTATCAGCGGTTCGTTTTGCAGAGGAATTTAACTTGGACTTACGGATTGAACATTGCACAGAAGGGCACCTGATCGCCGAAGAGCTAAGTGGTCGTAACCTACATGTAACGGTTGGACCGACATTGACGAGACGCTCAAAGATTGAGTTGAAAAATAAAACTTGGGACACTTATCGAGTTTTAACAGATTACGGTATTAATGTATCAATAACGACCGACCATCCATATACACCAATACAATACTTAAACATTTGTGCGTCACTTGCAGTACGTGAAGGTTTAGATGAGAAAAAAGCGCTAGAAGGAATTACAATTAATCCAGCGCAAAACCTTGGTATTGAACACAAAGTAGGAAGTCTAGAAGTCGGTAAGGATGCTGATATCGTACTATGGAATGAACAACCATTTCACTATCTTGCAACCCCCATTATGACCATGATAAATGGGGAAATTATTTACAAAAAATAAATAAAAAAATCGGTTCACTTTTTCGTATAAATCGATTATTATATAGAAGGTGATGGAGGAAGTATGAATATTTAAAAGTATTTCAGTCATATCAATAGAATTACTGTTAATATTAATTGAATAAGAGAAAATTCGGCGTTTTTTAACTGATTATAAGGAAATGGGAAGGCAATTGGTGCGCCACCAGTTCATACTGGTTCTAGTGGGTTCGATTCCCACCCCGAATTTTAAACAACTTCGAGGGTGGGTCTTATACAACAGGACTGCCCTCTATACTAAGGAGGGATTCAAATGCTGAGAAAACGTGAACTGTCGGACTGTCATGAGTTATATGATTTAATGATTGACCCTGCTGTTTTTCCTTTTGTTCGCCACAAAGCCAGCTCATATGAGGAGTACCTATTTTTAACGAAACAAACGATTGAGGCTGAAGAACGTGGTGAGCTTGTTTCACGTACGATTACTGATGAATGGGGAAATCCGATAGGAACCATCAATTTATTTGATGTTCAAGATGGTACTGGTTTTCTTGGTACTTGGATCGGTAAGCCCTTTTTTGGGGAAGGTTATAATCAGTTAGCAAAAGACGCCTTTTTTAGTGAGCTCTTTTTTGAGCTTGACATTCAAACTGTTTTTATGAGAATTCGGAAAGAAAATATAAGGTCTATTAAAGCTGCGCAAAAACTACCATACAACATACTGGCAAATGAAATTAGAACAGATGTTTATGAATATATCAACGCAAATGGTCCAACGTATGATTTGTTCCAGATTGAAAAGGACCAATATCATTTATTCCGAATTAGAGAACAAAATTATCAGATTCACGAAGAAAGCCAACTAAAAGAGGCATAAAAAACCGAGCGAATTAGCTCGGTTTTTTTGTGGGGAGTAAGTTTTAAGCACTGCCTTTGAATAAACTAATATAATAAATTAAAACGAGACTACATATCGTTAAATGGTAAACCGAGTATTAACAACAGGTCGTTAACTGACCTCTTCTCTCATATCATATCTAGATGAAAATAAAAGATTACTATTCTCGAAAGGAGATCTATTTTTGGAAAACTCATCAAACATCCCACAACCGAAGACTTACGGTCCCCTTGGGAACTTGCCATTAATCAATAAAGAAGTCCCCACTCTATCCTTTTGTAAGTTGGCTGAAGAGTACGGTCCCATTTATCGATTTGAAGCATTTGGTTATTCTACTGTCGTTCTTTCGGGTCATAAATTAGTAGCTGAAGTATGTAATGACAATCGTTTTGACAAAAGTATTGCCAGTTTAATTTCTGTGCGTCCGATTGGTGGGGATGGCTTATTTACAAGTCGAACGAAAGAGGAGAACTGGCAGAAGGCTCACAATATACTGATGCCTTCTTTTAGTCAGCAAGCGATGAAAGGCTACCATCCAATGATGGTAGATATTGCATCACAACTCGTACAAAAATGGGCGCGGCTAAACCCTAATGAAACGATTGATGTACCAGATGATATGACTCGTCTTACTCTTGACACGATTGGATTATGTGGATTCAACTATCGTTTTAATAGTTTTTATAAAGAAACATCTCATCCTTTTATCTTAAGTATGGTTCGTTCGTTGGAAGAAGCGATGTACCGTGGCACACGATTACCAATCCAAAACAAATTAGCAATAAAAAAGAAGCGCCAGTTCGAACGTGATCTTGAAAAGATGTTTTCTCTAGTAGACCAAATCATTGCAGAACGTAAAGAGAATGGTGATGACGGTAAAACGGACTTACTTGCTAGAATGCTTAATACTAAGGACCCTCAAACAGGTGAGCGACTTGATGATGAAAACATCCGTTATCAAATTATTACGTTTCTTATTGCCGGTCATGAAACAACAAGTGGACTATTATCGTTTGCTTTATATCTCCTGTTAAAGCATCCGGATGTTCTAAATAAGGCTTGCGAAGAAGTGGACCGAGTGGTGGTAAATGGGACACCTGCATACCAACAAGTGATCGAGCTCAAATATATTCGAATGATTTTAAATGAGGCGTTGCGTTTATATCCTACAGCTCCGGAGTTTTCACTTTTTGCAAAAGAAGACGTAACGATTGGTGGAAAGTATTTGATCAAAAAGAAAACGGACGTCACGATCCTTTTGCCGCAACTTCATAGGGACAAAGAAGCCTGGGGTGAAGATGCAGAACAATTTCGTCCAGAACGGTTTGAAGACATGAGTAAGATACCAGATGGGGCTTATAAACCATTTGGTAATGGACAGCGTGCTTGTATTGGGATGCAGTTTGCTTTACACGAAGCAACTTTAGTTTTAGGGATGCTTCTGCAAAATTTTGAAATCATTGATCATACGGATTATAAGTTAAAAATTAAACAAACTCTAACATTAAAACCTGATGATTTCACAATCCGTGTCAGGTTGAGAGAAAAACAAGTATATCAAAATCATTCAATAAATTTAAGTGAGATGGTTACACGTGATCCTTTAGTTGAAAGCCATTTGAACAGAGAATTCAGGGTAAAAGATAAGAAAGGATCACTTCTTATCCTTTATGGATCCAATATGGGGACTGCAGAAAGTATCGCTGAAGACTTAGCGGAGCAGGCTCTAGAGTTCGGTATTGAAAGTAAAATATCATCATTAAATGATCAAATCGATCAATTATCTAAAGAAGAACTAGTTCTCATTATTACTTCTTCCTATAATGGGAAACCGCCAAGAAATGCTGTGCGATTTGTCAAATGGATAAAAGAGGTGGAACAGGGGCGATTAGCAGGAGTTCAGTTTGCTGTTCTAGGGTGTGGGGACCGTAACTGGGCGAATACGTATCAGGCTGTACCGCGATTAATAGATGAACAACTAGTATTAAAGGGAGCAAACAGGTTCTCTTTACGTGGTGAAGTCGATGCAAGTGGAGATTATGAAAAGCAATTAGATGGATGGGTTGAACAAATGTGGTCTGATGCTTTAGATACTTTGGGCATAGCTGAACAGTTAAAAGAAGACCCAAAAATAACTATTAAATTTGTTAATAACTTTGCCCATATTCCTCTTGTTCAATCTTATGAAGTTTCTCATGGAACCATTATTGATAATCATATAGAAGATAAAGCAGGTGCTGTTCAACTAAAAAGGAGTATTGAAATTTCTTTGCTGGAAAATATCGATTACCAAGAAGGTGAACTAATAGGTATTTTTCGTACAAACCGAAATGAAGATATTAACCGTTTATTGAAACGTTATGGGTGGAATGAATGGGATCATGTCATCTTATCGGGAGATCAAGAGGGCACCCCGCATCTTCCATTAAATCAAACTGTTAGTCTCAATAGGCTTCTTCGTTATAGTGTAGATTTACAGGAAGTTGTTACCCAAGAGCAAATACGTGAATTGGCAAAATATACTACTTGTCCACCGCATAAAATAGAACTTGAATCATGTATAGAAAATTCAGTATACGACGAACAAATCGTAAAAAATAAAATCACCATTCTTGATCTTTTGGAAAAATACGAAGCCTGTGAGTTACAGTTTGATCGATTGCTGGAAATCCTATCACCTGTACAACCTAGGTTTTATCCAGTTTCATTATTCAAAAGACCAAACCGAGTAAGTTTTTCAATAGTGATGGATCAAAACTCAACTGGCCAAGATGGTAATACACGTTTAAATGCCAATTCTAATTACTTGGAACAATGTAAGCCAGGTGAAGAGGTAATGGTGGTCTTCGATAAACAACAATCAAACTTACAGGTTTCCACTAGTTCGAGAGATGGGTATTCATAAAGAATGATATTTAACCGCGTAGATTCTTCTAACTCAATAGTTAAGTTACTTTCAAGTCTATCATTAAAAAAGAGCAGGCAAAAATGTTGCTTACTTTAATAAAATCGTGTACGATTTGGTTGTGTACGATCGAAATAAAAAATAGAAGAACCCTAGGAGGAAGAAATATGCAAACGGTTTATGATTTCCAAGTCAGTTTGAAAAATGGGGAACAAAAGTCTTTACAAGAATATGAGGGTAAGCCGTTAATTATTGTAAATACAGCCAGTAAATGCGGTTTAACACCACAATTCAAAGGGCTTCAAGAGTTGTATTCGAAGTATAATGAAAAAGGTTTAGAAATTCTAGGTTTTCCTTGTGATCAATTTAATAATCAGGAGTATGCTAACATAGATGAAACGATGAATTTTTGCCAAGTGAACTATGGAGTAACTTTCCCTATGTTTGCAAAAGTTGATGTAAATGGTAACAATGCAGATCCTCTTTTTAAGTATTTAAAAGAGCAAAAAAAGGGCCTTTTATCAAGTAGAATTAAGTGGAATTTCACAAAGTTTCTTGTTGACGGGAAGGGCCAGGTGATTAAGCGTTACGGACCAACGATAAGCCCAAGTATAATTGAACAAGATTTAGTTAAATTATTATAAAAGCTTTTCAGTACAAGGTGCTGCTCAAGTTAATACAGTAACTGATGGGTGATTAGTGTGAATGACTTCTTAAAGCTAGATAAGCAATTATGTTTTGCTATCTATGAAACAGCAGGGAAATTTAATAAATTATATACATCAATATTGCAGCCTTTTGGGCTAACATACCCACAATATTTAGTATTACTGGCTCTTTGGGAAAAGGACCATGTAACGATGAAAGCATTAGGGGAAAAAATTAATCTTGGAACCGGGACGCTAACACCTATGATTGCAAGGATGGAAGCCAACGGTTGGGTTCAAAAGCAACGCTCAACAGAGGACGAACGAAAGGTGTTCATTTCCTTACAGCAAAAAGGGTTAGATGAGAAAGAAAATATTACACAAAAAGTGAGTGATGCGATTCAAACGTGTAATATAAAGCAAGAAGAATACGAATGTCTTATGCAGAAACTATCTACATTACAAGCCAAACTAACTAAATTATAATTAAACAATAGTATGCGATGCTTTGATAGTATCGCTTTTTATTTTTTATTAAAAACAAGGATTAACATTTCAGGAGAATTATGTAATGATGGTTTTGTCCATATCATTCATTTTACAAAACAAATAATACTAATTAAAGGAGCGGAAAATGAAGGCGAACCCCATAAGTAATACTGAACGAATTATTACAATAGATATCATCCGTGGAATTGCTTTAATGGCGATTTTAATAGCAAATATGGTTGCATTTAAGGCACCTGTATTTCAAGAAGCGAATTTTGTCTTAGAGGGAAAGTTATTAGTAGAAGGAACATTAAATCAAATAGCAGATTATTTATTACACTTATTTATACATGGAAAGTTTTATCCAATGTTCTCGCTGTTATTCGGACTCGGTTTTTTTCTTTTTTATGCCCGTTTGAAACAAAAGGAATTAAACGGTAATCGTTATTTTACAAGGAGAGCGTTATTTCTTCTCTTGATTGGAATTTTACACGTCACATTTTTATGGTCAGGTGATATCCTACATACTTATGCAATAGCAGGTTTGTTTTTAATGTTCTTTATTAATAGAAGCCCTAAAGTGATTTTAATTTGGGCTATTAGCTTAGTTTTTGTTTCGATGGTGATCATGTTTCTATCTCTTCTCGGATATGGTGCCCTGATGCAATTTGAATCTGAGTTACAAGTTACGCGACAACAGCTATTCGAGCAAGCCATGATAATCTTATCTAATGGAACCTATGCTGAAATACTTGAATTTCGTCTTATAAATGAAGTTTCACTTATGATACTAAACTTAATCTTTACGCTGCCCAACGTACTAGGACTGTTTCTCATAGGTCTTTACATGGGGAAAAAAGGGATGTTCCATAATGTTGAAGGTTCAGTCCCACATTGGAAAAAAATTCGTCTTCATTCTTTCTGGAGTGGCGGTCTATTAGCGGTTGTATTCGTTTTCTTACTCTATAACGGCTTAAATACACCGTATTGGTTGTCCTATACTTTAGCGTATACCGTTAATATTATCGGTGGTCCACTCCTTATGCTCTGGTATGTATCATCTATTGTATTAGCATTACAAAACAAGGACCGTATCAAGAGGCTTATGCCGATTGCATCATATGGTAGAATGGCATTGTCCAATTACATTGCTCAATCGATTATATGCGTTTTCATCTTTTACGGATTTGGTTTTGGGTTGTTTGGTTCCGTAGGGGTTGCAGGCGGAATCGGTATAGCAGTGGTTATCATTATTTTTCAAGTGTTAGTCAGTCAGTACTGGTTAAAAAAATACAAGCAAGGGCCACTTGAAGCGTTATGGAGAAAGTGGACGTATTCAAAATAATATAAATAATAAGAGCAGGTGCCTTTATACTGGGTCCTGCTCTTATTATTTAAGTCTCTCAAATTACCTATGATTATTCGGTAGTTTTTTATAAACTTTTGGAAATACTCGATGAATTCATATTCAGTTCATATAAACGCTTTATAATACGAATTAAGAAGTGGTCATTAATTGACGGGAAAAGGAGGATTTGACATTTTGTTTTTTCATCCAATGGATTTTTTAATATTTCTTGCGCTTGGTCTTGCGTTATGGGCACAAGCAAAGGTTAAAGGGAATTTTGAACAATGGTCTAGAGTCCAAGCGACGTCAAGACTTTCAGGTGCACAAGTTGCACGCCAAATTTTAGATCGGGAAGGACTTTCCCATGTGAAAGTAGAGTACTCAAGAAGTGGAACACTTTCGGATCATTACGATCCAAGAGCGAAAGTAGTCCGCTTATCCGAGCCTGTCTATAATGGGAGCTCCATTTCATCCCTTGCTGTAGCTGCTCACGAAGTTGGTCACGCTATTCAAGATGATTCTAATTATTCTATGCTTGTATTACGACATCGCTTATTTCCGGTAGCTAATATCGGGTCACAACTTGCACCTATCCTATTTGTTGGCGGTTTTCTATTAGGAATCACAAATTTAATTGGGTTAGGAATTATCCTTTTTGCGGGAGCTGTGCTCTTTCAAGTTGTAACTCTTCCTGTTGAATTTGATGCGAGTAATAGAGCAAAAAATAAATTACTAGAACTTGGAATGATTACTAATAGCGAAGAAAAAGGTGTGGGGAAGGTCTTGAATGCTGCAGCTTTAACTTATGTAGCAAGTACATTAATGGCCTTACTTCAACTCATTAAATTTATTTTGATTTTTAGAGGCAGGCGCTAAATAAATTCGTATACCAAAAAGGGGCAGGGATAAATAAGCGGGAAAACGATTGACATTAAATCTTTTAAGTTAGTGAAGATGGAGCTCACACGGTTTATGATGACTTACAAGTTATTCCACAACGATTAATGAATGAACTGAAAGAAGATGCAGAGTCAGCATCACAATTAGATAAAAAGATGAAAATATTCATAAAGAGATGAATGAATTCAAAGCCAATGTAAGCTCGGGCGATGATGTGCAGGAATTGAAGATTAGTAATGAAAGGTTCCATCTTCCAGATGATTTCTTGAAGTATATGAGTCTAATAAAATAGTTTTATGTATATTACAATGCTTGATAAGGAGTGAATGACATATGTTACCTATTAAGATGGACCATGTCTCCTCTTACACAAAAAAAGAATTTGAAAAAATGCATAAGGAAATTTACAATACAAGTATTAATTATATTAAAGAAAGAATGATGAAAAGTGAAATCGTACCTGATTACACTAGAGATAGGTTTATTGAAAAAGTAAGTTCAGAACCTATGAATGGCCTTCAAACGTTTAGTGATTTCCTACATCAAGAAGAGCGTATGGAGAAAATGGGTAATTCATAAAAGTTTTATCGTAAACTAAATAGGAAACTATAAACAAAGACGACTCTCATTACACGAGAAGTCGTTTTTATTTGGTATTGGAATATGAGCAGAAAGATATCATATCAAATACAACGGATATGTAGTATGTAAAAAAAGAAAGTTACAACTCTTATCATATTAAATGGTAAAATTAACTAAAAATGAAGCGCTACATTTTATGGTGACTAGTCGTATATCATTGTTGGAGGAGGAAGCTATGAAACTACTTGTGCAATCTATTATGATTTCATTGGTTATTCACGCATTTTATTTTATCAGTCAAATCGCCTACGGTGTGATGATAACAAAATCGTACGTCCCTGATATTGTTGATTCTTATGAAAGTGTGACTTATTTACAAAATGAAGTTAGTTTTGGGTATATCATAAGTCCAATGCTTCTTATCTGTTCTTTTATTGCTGTTGCATGTTTAGCAGCGTTGGCTATTCTGTTAATCAAAAGATTGCGACCGTCCAAATTTACATCCAGTTAACATATTGGTGTTATATAAGAATAAATTATATATTTTGAAAGATTATGTCTGCTCATAGAAAGGGGGATCAATTTGATACGTAATAAAAAACTGTTTTATATCGCGATTGGTTTACTTTTATTCATTTTATTTATGAACTTGCCGTTTCCACACCACTATTCACTTGGGGAATTGATTGGTACTTTTTTTGGAATTCCAGTTCGTTCAGTTACAGGGATTCATTATGGGAATATATTTTTATTATTTCTAATCATTGGCGGATTATTTGCACTCTCAAGGTCACTTGAAAAATATCGTGGTCGGTTTGTTTTATTGGCACTATTCATTTTAATTGTAGGACCGTCCTATATTGTAGACGTTATTCAAAATACGTTTGCTTCAGATATTTATGCTGTTTCATACGAGCGACACGCAAGTCACTGTATATATGAAATGATAAATGACGATACGTTGCGTGGTGAATGTGGTTGCCTCTGATTAATCATAGTAAAAAGGAAGTTCAATTCACAATAGAACTTGATGACCATCACGAAAGAGGTTTATCATTCAATTTAATGGTGATGAATCAAAAAGGCGTTCATGAGGTGACTTTAAAAGGGAAACAAAAGAAAGTAGTAAAGATTGTTTCAGAAATTGATGTGTCTGAATTGGATAGTTACATTTCAGGCAGTTCGAATTCCATCGGCATCATTTTAAAATCGGGTCGCCGTAGCAGGGAATTATAGAAAATATTTCCCTGCTATTTTTTCTTTATAAACAAACACACATTCGCTACAATATAGGGTAGAGGTGAAAAGTATGTTCGGGAAAAAGTCGTTATCAGATGTATTAGAACTTTTAAGAACGGATGAGGAATTATCAAAAAATATTACACACTGGCATGAGATCGAACCAGAAGAAGGATCGTACGTTTCCTTTCCTAGTAAGTTAGATGATCGGATAAAAAACGCATTAAGAAATCGTGGGATCACGTCTTTATATAGTCATCAAGGACAAGCGTTCACATCAGGTGTTAATAAGAGAAGTTTTGTGGCTGTTACACCAACAGCATCGGGGAAAAGTCTTTGCTACCACTTACCGGTTTTACAGCAAATTATTGAGGATGAAGAAAGCAGAGCACTTTATCTCTTTCCTACTAAAGCATTGGCTCAAGATCAAAAAAGTGAAGTGAACGAACTAATTGACGAAATCGGTGTTGATGTTAAATGTTATACGTATGACGGCGATACCGCTCCTAACATCCGTCAAGCGGTGCGAAAAGCAGGGCACATCGTTATTACTAACCCAGATATGCTCCATTCAGCCATACTGCCTCACCATACGAAATGGGTTGCCTTCTTTGAAAACTTGAAATATATCATTATTGATGAGTTACATACGTACCGTGGTGTATTTGGCAGTCATGTTGCTAATGTAATTCGTCGTTTAAAACGGATTGCTCGTTTTTATGGCAGTGATCCTACGTTTATTTGCACGTCGGCAACGATTGCGAACCCGAAAGAGCTGGCTGAACAGCTAACGGGCAAACGAATGGAGTTAATTGATAAAAATGGAGCGCCTAGAGGTCGGAAGCATTTTCTTTTTTATAATCCACCCATGGTTAACGAACCATTAAATATTCGTAGAAGTGCAACAGTGGATGTAAATAAGCTAGCAAAGACGTTTTTAAAAGAAAAAATTCAAACAATCATTTTTGCTAGAAGTCGTGTGCGCGTTGAAGTCATCTTAAGTCATTTGCAGGAACTTGTAAAAAAAGAACTTGGCCCTGCTTCAATTAGAGGCTATCGTGGAGGTTATCTGCCGAAACAACGTCGAGAAATCGAACGAGGGTTAAGAAAAGGAGATATTATTGGTGTTGTTAGTACAAATGCGTTGGAATTAGGAGTTGATATTGGTCAGCTTCAAGTTTGTATCATGACAGGTTACCCAGGATCTGTTGCCAGTGCTTGGCAGCAAGCGGGAAGAGCAGGACGAAGACAAGAAGAATCTCTTATTGTTATGGTTGCTAGTTCTACACCGATGGATCAGTTTATGATCCAACACCCTGATTATTTCTTTGAACGAAATCCTGAATCGGCACGTATTAATCCCAACAATTTAATTATTTTGGTAGATCACTTAAAATGTGCTGCTTACGAACTTCCATTTAAACAAGGTGAAACTTTTGATGGTGAAGATATAGAAGAAGTTCTAGAGTTCTTAACAGAAGAACAAGTCCTTCACCATAAAGGATCGAAATGGTATTGGATGAACGATGGTTTCCCAGCTCACGGTATTAGTCTGCGCTCAGCCTCTCAAGAAAATGTCGTCATTATTGATCAATCAAATGTTGGAAATGTAAAAGTAATTGGAGAAATGGACACATTTAGTGCGATGACACTACTACATGATGAGGCGATTTACCTTCATCAAGGAATACAGTATCAAGTGGAATTACTTGACTGGGATGAGAAAAAAGCGTGGATCCGTGAGGTCGATGTTGAGTATTTTACAGATGCAAATTTAGCTGTAGAATTAAAAGTACTGGAAGAAGATAAGCATAAACCAATGGAAGAAGCGAAATTATCATACGGAGACGTTATGGTGAATGCCAAAGCGACAATCTTTAAAAAGATTAAACTTTCAACGTTCGAAAATATTGGTTCAGGGCCGATCCATTTGCCTGAAATGGAACTTCATACGAATGCGATGTGGATGAGTTTTTCAAAAGATGTATTGGATGAGTTAGGTAAAGAACCACTTGAACAAGCACTAACTGGGCTTGCTCACTTATTCCAGCATGTTGCACCAGTTTTCGTCATGTGTGATCGAAATGATTTGCATGTCATTCCTCAAATTAAAGCAATTCATTCTGAAGACCCGACGATCTTCTTTTATGACCGTTATCCAGGCGGGGTAGGGTTAAGTGAACAGATTTACAAAAATTTTCCACAAGTATTAAGGGAAGTTCAGAAAATGGTCAGCAGCTGTCCGTGTGAAAGTGGATGTCCTTCTTGTGTAGGACCAGCTGGTGAAACAGGAGAAAAAGGAAAAAGCTTAGTTCGTAAACTCATTGCTAAATTGACGGGGGATGATGTCCATGTCCATTAAAGGAAAGCTTTCGCGGATGAAGAAGCATTTATCGATTGAAACACCTCAAGAATCATTGATAAAACCCACGCCCATAATAGAACAGTCTCGCATCGAAATTCCGTTCTATGAAAAATGGAAGAAGCTTAATGCGAAAGCAATCCATCTCGATGACAATTATACGATTCTTCGTGAACAACAGTATGAGTTAAAAACGATGCACGGTAAATATTCCTTTGCCGAAGCAATTGACATTGTGGAACGTTGGCATGAGACGAGTCTGAACCATCCACTGTCTGCTTCAGGTCGATCACCAGAAGACCTATTGTTTTTTGATACGGAAACGACTGGGTTATCTAGTGGTGCAGGAAGTACGATTTTTTTACTTGGCTATAGTCAATTAACAAGAGATGGGGTAAAAGTAAAACAATATTTTCTCCCTGGACCAGAACATGAAGTGGCCATGTATTATCATTTTTTACATGATGTCAAAAATTTAAGCAATCTTGTCACCTATAATGGGAAAGCTTTTGACTGGCCGCAAGTAAAGACGAGGCATACGTTTGTTAGAAATGAAGTCCCGAAATTACCAACGTTTGGCCATTTTGATTTATTGCATGGTGCTAGAAGGTTATGGAAAGAAACGTTACCTTCTTGTAAACTAGCCATCGTTGAAAATGAAATTTTAAAATTTGAACGTGGAGAAGATACACCAGGTTATATGGCACCGATGTTGTATTTTGATTTTTTACATGAGCCAGATCCAGAATATATTGAGGGTGTCTTGACGCACAATGAATGGGATGTCTTATCTTTAATATCATTATATGTTCATATTTCAAACTGTTTATTAGATTATGATGGTAAAGAACTTTCGACGAATGAGAAATTACAGATTGGGAAATGGTTTGAGTTTGTCGGTGAGAAGCGGCGGGCCCTCGTTTGTCTTGAACAACTTTTGAAAGAGGACAGTAGTAATGTATCCGAAGACGGGGTTTTATTATTGACGAAATTGTATAAACAGTCAAGTCGAGAAAGTGATGCAATTACCCTTTTAGAAGATACCTTTACAAACCAACGTTTCCCATCTGCTGAGATAGCAGTTGAACTTTCTAAACTATACGAACACCATGAAAAAGACTACGAAAAAGCACTAGACGTTGCAGTAAATGGACTTAACTGGTTAAAGGAAACAACTAAATTATTGAAAAAATCGAAGACAAAGCAAATTGCAGAATTAATTAAACGAATTGAGAGATTAGAGCAGAAAATAAAAAAAGCGACTGACTTATAAAGTAGGTACTGTAACCAAGGTCTTTAAGCAAGAGGAGGCGACAAGTACTTATTGCAGTCAGACGCTTTTCCTTAATTAACTGTCACTCGGTCTTGGTCCAGCATCGAGTCCTGATTCACTTACGGTCATCATTGGCTTAACAGTAGCATCGCTTTTTACAAATACTTGGCAAGATAAGCGGTAATTTGAGTCAATTCCTTTAGCGGAAAAAGCGGCTTTCTCAATATCTGTTAGTTCACCAAATTCACCATCAAGTACTTCCACTCTACAGGTCGTGCATTTTGCTTTACCGCCACAACGGTGAAGTATATCAACACCGTGATCTTCTAAAGCTAGCACTAATTTAGTGCCTTCAGTAACTTCAAATGGATCGTGGCCAGGAACTGTTACTTTTGCCATAATTATCCCTCCTTTTTTTATTATTATAGCCCCCTTATTTCCTTGAAGCAAATCAATCGTATTTCCCGAGCAAGCGCATAATTAGAGGTGTTTCGTCAAAAGGGCGAATAGAAATGTTTTATTTTGACGAAATATTTCGGCTATTATCAAAAAAGAAGTTTTTCTTGAATTTAGAAACATATGGGGACAAGGTTAAAAGATAAACTTTAGGCGAACTCATAATTTATATAGGAAATTAGGGCAAACAACTAGTACATCTAGAAGGTCTTTTACATAGGTTAATATTGAATAACAATAAAGGAGGAATTTTAAAATGTGGAATAGACCATGTACAAAAGTAATGCCAGCGGTTATTCACCCGACGAAAACGACTCACTCTAAACAATGTTGTGAGTATATCGTTCCTGAAATTCATCCAAGTCACCACCATCACATGACACAACATCACTACAAGCATATTCACAGTTTCCCTCAAACAGCATCACAATCACAACAAATTACGCATCAGCACTTTGTGTCACCAGGAGCAGCACCATTCGCAGGACCAGGAGTAGGTCCAGCAGGTTTTGGTCCGGGAGTAGGTCCAACAGGAGCACCAGGTTTTGGTCCAGGTGTAGGAGGAGCAGGCTTTGGCCCTCGACCACGTCCAGGTTTTGGTTGGTAATCATTAAGGAGAGCTGTTTAGCTCTCCTTTTCAATTTCAGAAACTTGTATTAGGATAGTTTATGTATGAATGCAAATAATAAATCATTCAGAAAGCGTTAGGAGAATATATGATAAAAGTTTGTGTGGTTTCCGGCTACAAAGGACATGAGTTAGGAATTTTTGATCAAAAGCATAAAGGTATTCATTACATAAAAAAGACAATTGAAAAAAAGCTTCGCGCGCTGTTGGATGAGGGGCTGGAATGGGTTCTTATCAGCGGACAATTAGGTGTAGAACTTTGGACAGCTGAAGTTGTCTATGAACTAAAACAAGAATTTTCTCAGCTGCGGCTTGCCGTAATGACGCCATTTTTGCAACAAGAAAAAAATTGGAGTGAAACGAACCAAGAGCATTACCGTCATGTTTTAGGACAAGCTGATTTTGTGGACAGCATTTCAAAACGTGAGTACGAAAATCCTGCACAGTTGAGGGTGAAAAATCAATATCTGATTGAGAAAAGCGATGGACTTGTTCTTTTATACGATGAATGGAAAGAAGGTTCGCCAAAATTTTATTTAGAACCTGCTTTGAAGCGTTACGAAAAAGATGGTTATCCTATTATCTATATCACACCAGATGATATAAATTCGACAGTACAAGAGGATATGGAAGAGTTTTAAGGTGAATAAAGTCGAAAAGAACAAATTGACAATTGTTCTTAATTCTGAAAAAATAGTAAAAGTAGTAGTCTACAGTTAAGAACTGGGGTGGAGTTAATATGAGTCAAATACGTTTTACAGCAAAAGATATTTTAGAAAAAGAATTCAAAACAAGTATTAAAGGATATAATCAAGATGATGTTGATAAATTTTTAGATGCAATTATCCAAGATTATGAAAAGTTTCACGAAACGGTTGAACGTTTAGAACAAGAAAATCAACAGCTTCGTCGCGAAGTCAAACGCGCGCAAGAGCAAAAACCAAAAGCACCAACAGCAACATCACCTGTTGGAAGTACAAACTATGATATTTTACAACGTCTATCAAACTTAGAAAAAGAAGTATTTGGTAGAAAGCTATACGAATAATAAAGTGATGTCAGCAAAAAATATAGGTAAAGCACACTACGAGAAATTAAAGGAGAGGCTCTATTGATCGAAGTATATATTGATGGGGCAAGTGCTGGCAACCCAGGACCATCTGGAGCAGGTGTATACATTAACTATAAGGATGGAAATGAAGATCGTTTTGCGATTCCACTTGGCGAACTGACAAACCATGAAGCGGAATATATGGCACTCATTAAGGCGTTAGAAATATGTAAAGAAAAAAAATTAACAGCCGTTTCGTTTCGGACCGATTCGCAACTCATTGATCAGGCGGTTGAAAAGCGCTATGTCAAAAAAGAGAAATATCAAAATTTATTAGAACAAGCGTTGTCGTATATTGATGAACTCGATTTGTTTTTTATGAAGTGGATCCCAAGTAATCAAAATAAAAATGCGGATGAACTATCTAGACAAGCTGTTAGAAGAAATTAACTGCTCTACAATGTAGTACCAGTTGACCCTGCAGCTATATCGTAATATAATAATAGTTGTCGATAAGACAAAACAGCATTTAGCGTTCAGGTAATTGCTATATCACTTGATGATATAGAGGAAAGTCCATGCTCGCACGATCTGAGATGGTCGTAGTGTTCGTGCCTAGCGAATTCATAAGCTAGGGTAGTCTGGTTTTGACTGGGCTAACGGCGAGGTAAGCACCTACGTCCTTTAGGATATGGTGTGATGCTTCTGAAAGTGCCACAGTGACGTAGTCCGCTTGGAAACAAGTGGAGTGGAACGGGTAAACCCCTCGAGCGAGAAACCCAAACTATGGTAGGGGCACCCTCTTGAAGGAATTCAACGGATAGAGGGACAGGTGACTAGTCACCTGTAGATAGATGATTACCCCCAGAGTACGAGGCTCATCACCGCTTGCAGTACAACGGGACAAAACATGGCTTATCGAACGCTAAAATGATGACTGTTAAGCCCACAGTATTAGGGCTTTTTTATTTGCTCTTTTTTAATGGGAAATGCTGGTCAAACATCCTTATTTGTGATTTCGATTGAACATGACTATAATAGGGAAAGACTATAATGTAGGTGATTGAAAATGGATAAAGTGACGTTAATCGCTACAGCGACAATGGGACTTGAAGCGCTAGTAGCAAAAGAAGTAAGAGATTTAGGATACGAAGATGTAACCGTTGAAAATGGACGAATTATATACACAGCCGATCCGATGGCGATTTGTCGTTCGAATTTATGGTTAAGAACGGCTGACCGTATTAAAGTTAGAGTCGGTGAATTTAAAGCACTAAGCTTTGAAGAGTTATTTGATAAAACAAAAGCTCTTCCGTGGGCTGATTTCATTCCAGCAAACGCGGAATTTCCAGTAATAGGGAAATCGGTCAAATCACAGTTATTTAGTGTATCTGACTGTCAAGCGATCGTCAAAAAAGCAGTCGTAGAAAGCTTAAAGAAAAAGTACCGTACCGATTGGTTTAAGGAAGATGGCCCACTCTATCGAATTGAAGTTGCGATACATAAAGATATAGCGACGTTAACGATAGATGCAAGTGGAGATGGGTTACATAAGCGTGGGTACCGATACCGATCCAACCAAGCCCCATTAAAGGAAACGTTAGCGTCGGCACTTATTATGCTTACAAATTGGAAAGCGGACAAGCCTTTAATCGATCCATTTTGCGGATCAGGAACTCTGCCAATTGAAGCCGCAATGATCGGGCAAAATATAGCACCTGGATTTATGCGAGAATTTGCTTCAGAGCAATGGGGCTGGATTGGTCAAGATAAATGGGATCAAGCAAGAATGGAAGTTGAGGATTTAGCCAAATATGATCAAGAGTTAGATATTCTAGGAACAGATATAGATCACAGAATGATTGAATTATCTGAGCACAATGCGGCTGAAGCTGGATTTAACGATATTATTCGCTTCAAGCAAATGCAAGTAACGGACCTTCGAGCGAAGCGAGAATATGGCTGTGTAATTGCTAATCCGCCATATGGGGAACGTTTAGGTGAAAAAGATCAAGTTGCTCAATTATATAAAGAGATGGGTAAAATCTTTCAAGAACATATTCCAACATGGTCCATTTATGTGTTAACTTCAAATGAACAATTTGAAGAGTTATATGGGAAAAAGGCGACAAAAAAGCGGAAATTATATAATGGGAAAATCAAAACTGATCTATATCAATATTGGGGACCGCGACCACCTAAACCAGTTGCCCCGTCAAACGAATAGAAAAAAGACGCCAAAGTAATCCACTACTTTGGCGTCTTTTTTTCTATTCACATATCATACCCAGGTCTCTCTTCAATCGGTACATCGACAGGGACATCAAAAACCCAAACAAAGAAAATGGTTATAATTACTGAAATGATATAAGTAAGCAGTGGTCGTTTATGGTGTAATCGAAACATCGGAAACATAATTGCTACGAGAAAAGCCGACCATCCTAAGTTCCATCCAAATTGATAATATATTCGTCCCGTTTTGAGGAAAAAATATTCAATCCCTACATAAATGACAATCCAAATAACATTGTGCATAATTTGTTTTCCAAATGTCTTAGGGTAATGTCGTAAAAACATTAATATCGTTCCAGGGAAAACAACAAACGTATACAACATCTCAGTCATTGAGTGGTTAGGCATAATGTCGGGATCTAGCTTCCACAGTAAATAATTAGCACAAAGAAAGTTGTAGGTTAGGTTTCCGAGTGCATAGTAAAGCATCGTTGTATGGTACTTTTGCCAGTTTTTATAATCACCCTTAACCCAAACGGCTATGATCACTAATAACGTTAATGCAAAATGCATGAAACTGTTCCACCTTATCTTCTTCCAGTTAATAAGGTTTAATTTTCCCGTACTACACAATTTTATCCAATGAATCGTTTTAACTATTCAATTGAACAAGATTTCATAAAGAGAGTTCTTCATGTCTAGCGTCGAAGCTAGAGATATGGAAGTATACAGAAACAGTTATTTATTTTATGTATGCCTATAGTAGTTTGCAATATTTTTTTTATGTAAACTTGGTAGTGAATATTTTAAATGGATTAGACATACAATATCACTATATGAACGAAAGGTGGAATATAGTATATGTCAGAGCCTTATAACGATTTAAAACAAGTAGAAATGGCAATTAAAGCCGCAGAACGTATGGTAGGACAAGCTACCATGAGTATGGATGAAGATCAGTTACAAGCGGCAACTGAGGCGGTGCAACAAGCAAAGAAACAATATTATACTGCAGCGTCGCATCAAACGGGTATTGATGAGCGTTTTTTTGAAATCTCATCTGAGTTAATCGAGAAAATTGATCACCAATTGGAAGAAGCAAAGAAATAAGGAGCATTTTTTTGATGCTCCTTATTTATGATATAGAAAACAAGACATCATATTTTGGAACAAACCAATAAATGGGAAAAGGCTGACTCTAAACATCGTCGCTGTAATATACATAATAAAGACCTTTGTATATTAACAGAAGTGATATTACGAGTCAGCCGCTTTCTATTGTCTAGGGTGGTTGATATCTTCAAATTGTGGGTTAGTAAATATCATCATATTTAAATCTTCATTGTAATCTATCGTCATGCCTTTAAAGTACCAAGCATCATCTTCAGTAATAAAGAAGGTAATGCCTTCTACAGTTGTTTGATAACAATGGCTTGTCGGGTCTTCTTTGCTCACACCTACTGAAAAACCGCCCGAGCCGACTCCTCCAACACGAACAAAAAGTCTTAGTGGTTGGTCTTTATTTGAAAGAACTTCTTGTTTGTAAAAGCGAGCAGCTTCAGGCGTAATAGTTACATTCATTGTTGTTACCTCCTCTTTCATACAGAACATCATAACAAATTTCTTTGTCGAGTGAAAATAGTTAACATTTGCTATAAGAAAATTTATAATAAAAAGTGTATTTCATTTTTCGAAATATTGTTAAATAAGAGAGGATGCATAAGAGATGTCAAAAGAAATCGAAAAAGATTTTTTAGAGTACGTTAAAAAAATGGAAAACTTTAGCGAGGCTCGTTCGTTAATGTTTTGGGACCTGCGCACAGGAGCTCCAAGAAAAGGTGTCGAGCAACGCTCTGAAGTAATTGGTACACTGTCTACTGAAATTTTCAACATGTCTACTTCAGATCAAATGAAAGAATACATAGAGGCCTTAAGTGAAAGTGAAGTTGTTTCAGAAATTACAAGAAAAACGGTTGAGGAATGCAAGAAAAATTATGACCGTAACAAAAAGATCCCTGAAAAAGAATTTAAAGAGTATGTTATCCTTGAGTCAAAGTCTGAAGCCGTATGGGAACAAGCAAAAGCAAAGTCAGACTTTGCAATGTTCCAACCCTATTTAGAAAAAATTGTGGAAACGAAAAAGCGCTTTTTAGACTATTGGGGCTACGAAGGGCATAAATACAACACATTATTAGATGATTATGAGCCTGGGATTACAGTAGACATTCTAGATGAGGTATTTGGAAACTTACGTAAAGAATTAGTTCCTCTAGTTCAAGCTGTAAAAGATTCAAGTCAGCAACCGAAAACAGACTTTTTATTTGAACATTTCCCAAAAGAAAAACAACGTCAATTAAGCTTGGAAATTTTAAATAACTTAGGGTATGACTTTGAATCGGGGCGCCTGGATGAAACTGTACATCCGTTTGCAATTAGTTTAAATCCTAATGATGTTCGTGTAACAACAAAGTATGACGAAAAGGATTTCCGCACTGCTATTTTTGGTACGATTCATGAATGTGGTCATGCGGTGTATGAACAAAACATTTCTAGAGATTTAATTGGCACACCGCTTTGTGATGGTACGTCCATGGGGATCCATGAGTCGCAGTCATTGTTCTTTGAGAATATGATTGGACGTCATCCTTCATTCTGGAAAGTAAATTACCCGTTATTACAAAAACATTCAAATGGTCAGTTTGATAATGTTTCATTAGAAGATTTTTACCGAGCAATTAATGTGGCAGGCCCATCGCTTATTCGTATTGAGGCAGATGAAATGACTTATGCTCTTCATGTTATTGTACGTTATGAAATTGAAAAAGGTTTATTCAGTGATGAAATTGAAGTAAAAGATCTTCCACAAATTTGGAACGACAAAATGGAAGAGTACTTAGGTGTCCGTCCAACGAATGATGCAGAAGGCGTGCTTCAAGATGTGCACTGGTCAGGTGGAGCTTTTGGATACTTCCCTTCTTATGCTTTAGGTTATATTTACTCAGCACAAATGAAAGCAGCAATGGATAAGGACCTTCCTAATTATGGAGAGTTATTAGCTGAAAATAACATTCAACCAATCAAAGAATGGTTAACAAATAATGTACATCAATATGGAAAAATGAAAAAGCCTGTAGAAATCTTAAAAGATATTACTGGAGAAGGAATTAATTCAAGCTATCTTGTGAACTACCTTCGTAAAAAGTACGGTGAAATTTACCAATTCTAATGACTTAACAGAAAACTCCTTTCCTCATATACAGGGGAGGAGTATTTGTAATTTTTCTCTGTTAAATAGCTCGCTAGCTCGCATCTTGGAGCAACGATAGCAATAAAGTATATGAAAACTGCCATTTAGAAAGATAACCCGAATATCTCGTTAAAAAGCAATATATAAAGAAGGAGTTGGATAAATTGAACAAAACGATTGAAACTCTACTTAATCACAAATCAGTACGTAAGTTTCAAGAGCGTCCACTAACGAAAGAGCAAATTGAAACAATTGTAAAAAGTGCCCAAGCAGCCTCAACGTCGAGCTTTATCCAAGCATACTCGATCATTGGCGTTAAAGATCAACAGAAAAAAGAAAAATTAGCTGAACTGGCTGGAAACCAAGAGTATGTAGCCAAAAACGGACATTTCTTTGTGTTTTGTGCGGACTTGCACCGACATGAACTCATTAGTGAAATGGAAGGTAAAGATTTATCAGATGCACTAGAAAGTACAGAGAAGTTTATGGTTTCACTGATAGATACAGCATTAGCAGCGCAAAATGCTTCTATTGCTGCGGAGTCAATGGGACTTGGGATCGTGTATATTGGTGGCATACGGAATAATCTTATAGAGGTGTGTCAACTTTTGAATGTACCGAAAAAAGTAATTCCGTTGTTTGGTTTATCTGTTGGTTATCCTGGTCAATCGCCTGATGTAAAACCACGCTTACCACTTGAACATATTTATCATGAAGATAGCTATAATGAGAATAATAGTGTCTTAAAAGATCAGTTAAAAGACTACAATGAGTTAATTTCCTCCTATTATGACCAAAGAACAAACGGCAAGAGGAAGGACACGTGGACCGAACAAATGGCACAAATGTTGTCTAATCCAAAGCGCCAATATATGAAGGAATTTATTGAAGGGAAAGGATTTTCGCGTAGATAGTTGAAATAGATAAAGGCCAGGTTTTCTTTTAAATTAGAAACGTTTAGGAGGAGATAGACATGCCTAGTACCCCTTTACATTATGGCTCATTAATTAATGGTGAAGAACGAAAAGGTTCGGGTAGAAAAAGCTTAGAAGTAAAAAAACCTTTTGATGGTGAAGTTCTTGGAACAATTGACTTAGCTTCTGATGAAGATATTGAGTTAGCTTTAGCAACATCACAAAATGTTTTTCGAAGTACGATGAAAAGGATGCCGGCTCATCGCCGTGCAGAAATCTTAAGGAGAACAGGTGACCTTTTAGCTGAAAGAACAAAGGAGTTTGCCCAAGTTTTAGCACTAGAAGCCGGTAAGCCAATTCGCGATGCACGTGGTGAGGTAGGCCGTGCTGTTCAGGTACTTTACTTTGCTGCTGATGAAGCGAAAAAAATAAAAGGGGAGCTCGTTCCAATGGATAGTGCCGTTGGCGGTGAAAACCGTATCGGTATGGTTCGGCGGATACCAATAGGCGTCGTTGTTGCAATCACACCATTTAATTTCCCCTTAAACTTAGCCTTGCACAAATTAGGCCCGGCTTTTGCAGCGGGGAACACCGTTGTTTTAAAACCAGCGGAAAAAACACCTTTTACTTCTTATATGTTAGCGAAATTATTTGAAGAAGCCGGTCTCCCAAAAGGGGCATTAAACCTTGTAATGGGTATCGGGTCAGAGGTGGGTGAAAAGCTTGTAACGGATGATCGTGTTAGTAAGATCACTTTTACAGGAAGCCCAACAGTAGGGAAAATTATTAAAAACCAAGCGGGACTTAAAAAAGTAACGTTAGAATTAGGTTCAAACTCTCCTAATATTATATTTAGTGATGGTGATATAGAAACAGCGGCTACTAGTCTAGTAAAAGGGGCATTTGCTTTTGCTGGTCAAGTTTGTATTTCAGCTCAGCGAATATATGTTCAAAAAGGCGTGTTTCAACAATTTCAAGATAAGTTTGTCCGACAGGTAAAAGAGTTAAAAGTAGGAAATCCAAAAGAGGAAACAACGGATATCGGACCAATGATTACAGAAGAGGCCGCCATTCGTGCAGCAGAGTGGGTAGCCGAAGCACGAGACCAGGGAGCTACACTTTTAACTGGTGGAACACGTTCAGGGAATTTATTTGAACCAACTGTTCTCGTAAATGTTGAACCGCAAATGAAGGTTGTTTGCCAAGAGGTATTTGCTCCAATCGTATCGATTATTCCGTTTGAAACAGAAGAGGAAGTAATTGGCTACGCTAATGATTCGGACTTTGGTCTTCAAGCAGGTGTCTTTACAAAAGACATTAACCGTGCGATGCGCTTGGCCGATGAGTTAGAAACGGGTGGAGTGTGGATTAATGAAATGTCTACCTACCGTCAAGATAACTACCCATACGGTGGTGTTAAGTTAAGTGGTGTTGGTAAAGAAGGCGTAAAATACGCTGTTGAAGATATGACAGACATTAAGTTTGTGGGGATTAAGTTAGGGTAATAATGTACTAGAATTGTGACGATATTTAAAAGTAATAGACACAAGAAATTTTTCTTTATGTTACCCATAAGGATTAATAATCATCATTAACGCTACTTTAATGCAACAAAAAAAGAGTTTGAGAATATTCTCAAGCTCTTTTTAATAGTGCAGCTATTTTAAGATACATACGACAGTTATTAAGCAATGGTTTTAATGTTTTTAAACTTCACACCGCATTTACATAGTGTACTATGCTTTAACTGTTTAACTGCGGCATGGCATTTAGGGCATACGGGCTTTTTGTGCATAGAGTTCACACCTCTTCAATTTAATATATATAAGTTTATTAAGATCCCTGTGTAATTTCTGGATTAAGATGGTAAGATTAGCTCATTAGAGTAGTTTAGTAGAAAAATAAATCTTATAGTTATAATAATATCATGTTTCAAAAAATAATCAATCCTTATTAATAATAATTATAATTTAAGGAGGGGAAGAAGTGAATTATTACAAGCCTGGATTATCATCCATCTTTTGGGGTCTTATAATTGTGTTTTTGAACTTTGACATTAATGGTGTGTCTTTATTACCTAACTTTGTCGGATTTTTACTTGTATTATCAGGGCTTCGGGAGGTAGTAAAGCAAAATGAAAGGGTGAATACACTCGTTCCATGGACATACGGTCTGATTGTCTTGTCGGCTATAGCTTGGTTTTCTTCGTTCATAAGAGTCGATACTGAACAGGCTATGCAGCAACAGGCTGGATTTCTTACAATTGATTTACCTGTCATTGACCTATTCTTTATAGCAGATGGGGTGGAGCAGGTACTAACCCTTGTTTTTGTAATATTGTTAATGAACTATTATATTCAATTGGTTAAACATTCGAGTGAAGAACAATGGGGTTTGACCTTTATTAGGCGTAGGAATTTTTATGTCGCAGTAAATGGTTTGTTGCTTTTTAGTATGCCATTTGTAGTTCTCTTTCCTGGTTGGCTTCCGATCTTGTTTATTTTTTTATTGTTATTAAGCTTTATTGCCTTTATTAGAGTTTTAATGACTGCTTATCGAATGAAAAAGATTGCTGAGACGGAAACTTTTGTTGAATTAGAAGGAATGGAGCAGATCAAACCATTTTATGTTACACGAAAAAAACTAACGATAACCGCTTTGGTGGTCATCATTTTATCATGGGCTGGAAGTATACTGTGGCTTGAACAATGGCGTATAGAGGAGCCGTTACTTCTTCCTGCTTTTATTGCAACTACTGGAGACGATTATGCGAGTGTTTACTACGTACATAACGGTAAACCTGATGATATGGAACCTCAATTTACTTTTTATAACGAATTTGAACAGGAGAGTACGATTTTTTATGAAGGATATTTTGCGATTGGTCAGTTACGTTTCAGAACAGGGGATCACGAAGGGTTAAAAGATCTTGAAAATAGTGAATTTAGACTTAGTTACGGTAATTTTTTGAAAAATAATGGCCAATTGTATTATTTAGAATTACCGGAACTGAATATAGATCCATCGAAGTATATGGAACTTCAAGGTGGGAGTGGTGATGCGAGTGGGTATAGTTTAACCTTTAAAGTAAAAAAATCATTTCAAATGATTGAGGAATTAGCTGTTCCGTTTCCAAATGAAGTTTATGATTACTTTACTTTTGCCTGGGAAGATTCTTCAAAAAATAAAGAATTTGAAGAAGGTGAAATAGTTACTTTTACGATTCAACCGAAGGAAATGGAAAGCTACCAACAGTTGGCGACTTTCCAATCCCCTGTGAGAATTGTCGTTGATGGAGGTGAAGGTGAGGAGATAATCGATGTCGGTTGGATTGATTATTACC
This sequence comes from Alkalihalobacterium sp. APHAB7, assembly GCF_048323755.1. Taxonomy (NCBI): domain Bacteria; kingdom Bacillati; phylum Bacillota; class Bacilli; order Caryophanales; family Bacillaceae; genus Alkalihalobacterium; species Alkalihalobacterium sp. APHAB7. Next base: position 16,339 of record NZ_JBLWFS010000028.1, on the reverse strand, counting down.
CAACTTTCAGCATGGGTTCGCTCAAAGATTACGTGAGGCAATTTAAATAAATATGTAGACGCACATTATAGTCTAATGAATGTACCCTTTTCCTTGATCGTCTTCATTTAAGGTCTCGCCGATGCCTTCTTGTGCGACTTTTAAGCGAAAGGTTTCATATAAATACATTCCAAACATTTCAAAACGTTCGTTATCTGAAAGCTCATCAATCAATTTCTTCACATCTTCTTTGCTTATTTCCTGGAGGATGCCGTCGACAATAATGTAGGCATCTTCCTCATCTCCTGTTAAATGGTTTTTATACATCTCATATAGATCATCCACAAATTTCATATCCATCCCCCCGTGTTTAACCAAGTGCTCTTCATCTTTCTAGTGTGACATCTTTTACTTTGAATTATTCCCAAGGGATAAAGTAGTAAATTAATTGTTATTTTTGCTGTTTTCATTTATGATACATGAGGCAATAAGAGGGGAGGAATTGCATTTTGATTATTCAAGACTCCATTTACGGCAGTTATGAAATAGAAAAAGTCCTTGAAGAACTCATTCTTTCTAGTCCAGTGCAGCGGTTAAAAAAAATTCATCAAGGTGGGGCTAGTTACTTAGTTAACCCTAAATGGAATGGGACAAGGTATGACCATTCGGTAGGGGTGATGTTACTCATTCGAAAGCTTGGAGGAACGCTAGAAGAGCAGATCGCAGGTTTACTTCATGATGTGTCCATACCGCATTTTCTCATGTGATTGATTTTGTCCTTGAACAATTAGAGGATAGTTATCATGAAAAAATATTTCATCAAGTTGTTGAAACTTCTGAGATTCCAAAAATTCTAAAGAGAAATGGGTACAATTATGAGGACTTGTTACTTAATGATGGAAAATGGACGTTGCTTGAGCAGCCTGCTCCAGAGCTTTGTGCAGATCGAGTGGATTATACACTTCGAGATATGTTTGAATACGGCAAGATTACCCGTAATGAAATCGAACGCTTTTTAGACCAGCTTACTGTTGTAGATGGTAAGATGTTTATTCGAGAATTAGGAACGGCTGAGTGGTTTGTGGAAACGTACTACAAAGAGGTCATTGATTTCTTCTTGGATCCTTTAAATGTTTACGGTTACGACCTGTTAACGAAGGCGATTAAGATCGGATTTGAAAAAAACATAATAACTATTGATGATATGTTAGGTGTGGATGAAGAAATAATGTCCATAATGAGCAACTCTCCAGACCAGGACTTACAGTTTTTAATTGGGCAACTTCACGATCAAGTTAACGTTTGTGAAGATAAAGAAGATTATCATGTACACATGAAAAAGAAAGTAAGGTTGATCGATCCATCTGTTTACATAGAAAAACAATTAGTGAAGGGCTCTAGTTTATCTGAAAAAATTAAAATGATGAATAAAGATGCTTTAAGAAAGTCCACTGAAGGCACATATGTAAAGGTCATTACGAGGTAGTACGAAACTAAATGTATTAAAGGGTGATGGATAAAAGGGGAGTTTCCATCGCTTTTTTTGTGGACGTAAACGTTAAACTTTGGCACCCAATACATGGTCCTTCTATAATTTACAAACTCTTTTCCTTCTATTTGTTCGTTATAATACGGGATATAGGCAAAGGAGGGCGAGTTCGTGTCATACAATGATGAGCGTCGATTATTTAATCGTAAGTTTATATATATTGGATGTACCTTAATCTTTTTATCAGTCGTTGGAGGTTCGATTCTAGCAATCTACCCATTTCCATCGAAAGAACAAGTGAAATACTTTCATTCCGAACAACCGATTATTTATCAAAAAGAAGTCATTGAAGGCGAAGCTATTCGCTTGAACAACCAAAATTATGTAAGTTTACGATTTTTTATGGAATACATCGATCCCACTGGATTTTTTGATGAACAGTCAAGGTCAATGATCATTACAACAGATGATAGAGTGCTCCAAGTTCCAGCGAAGGAACTGTCTATTTTTATAAATCAAGAGCCTTTAACATTTGAAATCCCAGTTTTAACATTAAATGAACAAGATTATTTTATAAGCCTTGAGTTAGTCGAAATGATTTATGCGTTGGAAACAAATGTAGTCGATGAGACAGAAGCTCTTTTTATTCGCGAAGACGGTGAAGAAGTACAATATGCGGTTGTAGCAGACTCATTAAAGGAGCACGAAGCACGCTTAAGAATAAAAGAGACAGTAACAAATCCATTTACAGCAGAAGTAATTAATGATGAAAGAGTAATTGTTGAACACCAAAACGAGGAGTTTGTGTATGTCCGTAAGTTAAATGGGGTGGCAGGGTTTATAAAGAGAGATCATATTACCATAGATCTAGAGCGAGAGCTGATCGTAGTAGAAGTGGATGGAAAAGGAAACACGGACCTACCTATCATTGATGGACCAATTAACCTGACGTGGGAAGCTGTATACACAGAAACACCTAGTGCAAGCTCCTTACCTGAACTCCCTGGGGTAAACGTTGTTTCACCGACATGGTTTAAGCTCAAAAACGGTGAAGGAGATATTTCAAATCTTGGGTCGTTAGAGTATATGGAATGGGCAAGAGACAGGGACTTTCAAGTATGGGGGTTATTTTCTAATGACTTTGATCCTGATTTAACCAATGAGGCGCTCGCAAGTTTTGAAACCCGTCAGAACATGATTCGTCAGCTTATTTATTATAGTCAATTATATGGCTTAGACGGAATTAATGTTGACTTTGAGAATGTATATTTAAAAGATAAAGATTTGGTTACGCAATTTATGAGAGAACTTACCCCGTATCTCCATCGTGCTGGATTGATTGTTTCTATGGACATTACGTTTATTTCTGCGAGTGAAAATTGGTCAATGTTTTATGACCGAGTGGCCTTATCATCGATCGTGGATTATATGATTGTTATGGCCTATGATGAGCATTGGGCAACATCCCCACAGTCTGGAAGTGTGGCTAGCCTGCCATGGGTGGAACAAAATGTGATGCAATTACTGGAAGAAGTTCCGAACGAAAAGCTCGTCCTTGGAATTCCATTCTATGCAAGATTGTGGACCGAACAAACGACAGACGGTGGAAATGTTGAGGTGTCCTCTCAAGCCCTGTCTATGAATGAAGTGCAAGAATGGATAAGAGAGCGGGGATTAACACCAACCTATGATAAAACTAGTGGTCAACACTATGTTGAATTTATAGATGAAAGTGAAAATGCAACATATAAGATCTGGATAGAAGATGAGATGTCGATTGAAAAAAGGGTGTCTATTAGTCAGGATTACAAATTAGCAGGTGTTGCGAGTTGGGCAAGACACTTTGCAATTGATGCCGCTTGGAAGCATTTAGATCAAGTACTACACAGTAAAAAATCTGAAAAGTAAAGGAATACTAGGAGGGATTTCTAAATAAGTAGTCATTCCACCTTTACTATATATAAATTTATTAGGTAATTTAAAGGTGGTCGAAGAATATCGACCACCTTTTTAATTCGTGTTTGAGTTTGAAGAGGCAACGGATACACTGGTAACAGCAGCAATCATCGCTGCTTGTTGAGCCTGCATAAGTGCTTCAAAAGTAGTGAAGATGCCTGTTTCTAGGATCATGGATTCCTTCATTTTATCTGTCATTAAGAAGTTGACCGCCATTATAAAATTCATATCTTTATGCCATTTGAATGCTTTTTCATTATTGAGTTGGTCTTCAAGCTGCAATACGAAGTCAATTTCTTGGATACCATCTTCTAGCAAGGCTAGTAATCCGATTTCAGGATAGTGCATCGTCTTTAATCTTCGTCTAGATTGCTTAAATTTGTCCAAGATATTTAAAGAGCGTTCAATTAGGACATTTGGTTTTTCTTCATATTGCAGAGATAAGATATGGCTAAGAAATTGAAGGTCATTTCCTTTTCTAAAACCATGCTTTGACAATTCATCGTAATACGTTTTTGTAAGATCTAGAAGTATTTGTATGTCTGTGTCTACTTTTGCTAGCAAGACAGCTAACGGATAGTCTACAGTTGATGTGAGAAAAAAATGTTGCGCCTTCATTCCCTTATAAATGGCGAGTGCCCGCTCAATACTTTCTCTATGATCACTACCATCAGGATCATTAGTAAGCAAAATCATTGCTGCTATATAGGAAAATGAGTCGCGTTTAAAACCGCCTTGGATTAATTGTTCATATAAGTCGATGAATTCTTCAAATTTAGCGTTTGGATTTTCAAAACGAACATCGAGCATCGCAGCGATCGTAAAACGTTGGTAGCCCCTTAATGTTGAGAGCAGTCCAACTTGACTTTTTATGTGCTCACTTAGCTCAGTAAATTGGGATATGTTTAATGTTTTGTTGTTAACGACATAAATTGAAGCAACCATCATCAATGTTTTGTCAGAAACTTTCCATTTTAGTGCACTTTTTAATTGCTTATAACCATCTATGTATTGCTCCACCTTTTGTTGCAAAGGTTCCGGTAAGATCATCATAATCACTTCTTTCATTAGACTTTACTTTATATACGAAATGTAGAGCGATTGGTTGCACACTTTTGTACATTACAAGAAAGGTTATTTCCTTTTAGTTTATCCTAAAATTTTTTCAATCATCGGAGAAGTTTTTTGAGGGTTAGGAAAAGGTTGTTATCTAAGATCAACATTTGAATTATAGAGCTTACTTACAAACATAATAAAAAGAGACTGATAAACATCAGCCTCTTGCATAGGAAAGCTTTTTGAATGGAACAATCTTTGTAAATTGTTGAAAGTCCCGTAACTCACTCTCAATTTTAATCAGTTTCAAGACATCCATGAACGTTTGAACATTTTGCATTACGTCAATAAACTGTTCGGTAAAAGAACGATTTTCTAATGATGACCGCAAATGAGCATTCAAAGTAACCCAATCAAAACTTTGTGTTTCGTACGCTTTAGAACTACTCCATAAAATGTATTGGTAGCTGATCGCTGATAGTGTAAGGTTACTATCAGTTTCAAGAAAATCGTTACACCATTTTACAGCTAGTGCTTTTTCCTCAATCATAAGGCAACAACCCTTATCTAGTAATTATCTTCTACCATTATATTAGAATGTTGGCCGATAAACTACTTGATAAGTTTGGAAGATGGTTTATAGTTTATAGGATGTTTTCTTTCTTTAACTTTTCTATTACGAGACGGTCGGTTTCAAAGGCTAGTTCTGGTATCGCGTCAAAGGCAAAGTAGTCTACTGCACTTAAATCATCATTCGCTTTTAACGTTCCACCTAAAACTTCTGCAAAAAACCATATACCGACAGTATGCTGTTCAGGATTATGAAAATTCGAGTGCACCTCATAAACTTTTTTTAATTCGATTTGCAGACCTGTTTCTTCAAAAAACTCTCTTTTGGCTGCTGCACGAACGTCTTCATCGTATTCAACATAACCACATGGAATACACCATTTATCCTTAAAACTTATATTGCGTTTTCCGAGAAGAAGTTTTTGGTCTTGAATAACAATTGCGGCCACGCCAACGATTGGATTTTGATAAAAGATAAATCCGCAATCGATACACTTAGGTTGGTGAATACTTTTCGGACCTTGGATTTCTAATTTACCACCGCATTTCGGACAAAACCGGTAGCGCATTTGATCACCTCAATTATCAAATATTTTATTTAACATTACTTGAAAGATTGGTGCATCTAAAAGGTTTGTCAAGAGAAGAACTTCTAAAAAAGATAAATGCAATTATCTTTTTAGTATTAGGGCAAACTATTTTAAAATGCTATGGGGAGTGAAGGTGAAAATGTCCTATGTTAATGGTCAAATTATTTCCGGAGAATTTGATACGAACTCAAATGAATTCTCGCTCCATTCCGTCAAACACCATTTAACAGAAACAAGTTTAAAGCAATGTCAAGTTGCGCAATTATATAATTACTTGAAAAAGCACGAGAACGAAGCGGATGGCCAAGTTATTAGCCTTTATGATCAGCTGCTTGTTTCTTTATCAAGCGAAGAGACGAAGGCCATTTTACGAGATCTTGAACAAATTCAAAACCTATATCAGAAAGGGTAACTTCCTAAAGCTTGATCATGAACAGTTGACAAAGGTCATGAACGTTAATTTATTGTTTCTCTCGCTTTGAAATTTCTTCAGTAACAATAAATGCGAGGTCATCATTACCAAATAAGGATAGTACACCGAGGACGGTATCATCAGGGATTGGACCTGCTTCTTCTTTAGAAACTGTTAAACTTAAAGCTTGTTGTAAAGCTTGGTTACTTTCTTGGTTTGGATAGGCTTGTAAGTATAATTCCTCAGGATTTAGATCATGATTGACACACCATTGGGCAAAAACGAGAATCATCATTTGCTCATCTTGTTGAAAGTTTTGGATAATCTGTTCTTCTAATTGCTTTTTGCTCATTGAAAAATCTCCTTATAAACAGTATGGTTAATATATTATAACAAACAACTTTGGATGACGAATAAAAAAAGAACAATGCGTCTCTTTCAGACAAAAAGTGAAGCTAGCCGATAAGTAGTAAAAAAATCTAAACAAAAAATACATAGTGTCTCTGAACGAATAGGAAGGGGTGCTTATGATGAGCAAGCTAACCGTACTTTACCCTCAAGCGATAGAACATACGAAAATGAAAATTAATGAGGACATCGATCATTACCTCGAGATAAAAGAATCAATGCCCACATATGAACAATATATGATTGACCGTCGGCACTATATTGAACAAATTTGGATTAATGTCTGGCTTACAAAAGTAACGAATGAGGTACCAAAGCGAGAGAAGAAGGCTTTTCTTAGTGAAAATGGGTATGAAGTCGAAGGTGTAGACCGGAAACTGATTAACCGTTTGTTTCGAAACGAAATGCGTTCATATGAACCATTTGATACCCTTTTATGGGTTGAGGAATCATTTTCTGGAAATAACTTAGCATGGGAAGAACGTTATCATCGTGTACGTGAAGAGTTTCTTAAAAGAAAAGAAGAAGAGTTACAAGCTGAAAAAAGAAGCAGCATTAAAGAAAACATTGAAGCTTTTGCTCAACATTTAATTGAAGAAGAATATGAACATTTTTACCTTTACGTCAGGCACCATGTGGCGAAACAATTAGCTTTCGATTTTGAGAACAATCAAAAGTATCCTGCAATTGCACCTTTTAAAATAGAAGAGAAGTTAGTTGAAGAAGGTCCTTTTGATCCCTCTAACTATTCAACAATAGCTACGTTCTTTGATGAATTAACAGGGGCTGTTCATAAAAAATTTCATTGGGAATACGAAACGTATTTTTATGCGTATGAAAAATTAATCGGTGACTATCTTCCAAATTTTGTAGCACGTACTGTATTAGAGCAATTGCCTCCATCACTAACGGATCAATATGCTATAGAATTCAATCGAGACTTATCTCAAAGATCGTTAAGAAAACTGTTAACCATCTATGTGAATACTCTTGAAAGTGACTATTTTAAAAGGATACAAGAAGAATACCTATCTGATCTTCTCGAATTAGCAACCATTCCATTTGATCTAGAACGTCACGAAAAAATATACGAACAAGACCTTGAAGACCGCGAACGAAAAAAAGCCGAAGAAATAGCTGAGATTGAACGCAAAAAAGCGATGGAAGAACGGATGCTTGAAGATATATTTGGACGTGAATATCGACCATCGATCGGCCGAAACATTAAGTATGTGCTGCATATTGGTGAAACAAATACAGGAAAGACCCATCATGCACTTGAACGAATGAAGGAAGCAAACAGCGGTTTATATTTAGCTCCACTGCGATTGTTAGCTCTTGAAGTGTTCGATAAATTAAATCACGAAGGAGTTCCTTGTTCGCTGAAAACAGGTGAAGAAGAAAAAGAGATGGAAGGTGCGAACCATATTTCGTGTACAGTTGAAATGTTCCACGAGAAAGAGTTCTACGATATCGTTGTCATTGATGAGGCTCAAATGATTGCAGATAATGATCGTGGGTTTTCATGGTTCAAGGCGATCACAAAAGCTAATGCGAAAGAAGTCCATATTATCGGAAGTCATAACGCAGAATCAATGATTGTCGAACTGCTGGGGGATTCAGATATTGAAATTTATAAGTATTACCGCGAAATCCCCCTTGAAGTAGAGTCGAAAGAGTTTAGCATGAAGCATACGAGAAAAGGGGATGCACTCGTTTGTTTTTCTCGAAGAAGAGTACTTGAAACGGCTTCTAAGTTGCAGAACAGCGGTCATTCGGTCAGTATGATTTACGGCAGTATGCCCCCTGAAACGCGGAAAAAACAAATGCAACGTTTTATTGATGGTGAAACGAATGTCATAGTTGCGACAGATGCGATCGGTATGGGGTTAAACTTACCGATTCGGCGAATTGTTTTTCTAGAAAATGAAAAATTTGACGGTACAAGGAGACGACGTCTAACGTCTCAAGAGGTAAAACAAATTGCTGGACGTGCGGGTCGGAAAGGGATTTATGATGTTGGTAAGGTCGCTTTTACGAAAGACATTAAACGTATGAAGCGTCTGTTAGATCAAGAAGATGCACTTGTGTCGACATTCGCTATTGCACCAACGAATGCAGTATTTGAGCGATTTCAAAAATATCATCGTGATCTTGGAACGTTTTTTGAGCTATGGAATAAGTTTGAAAGTCCAAAAGGTACGAAGAAAGCAACTCTTTCTGAGGAAAGAGAATTGTATACGATGGTACGTGGTACGCAAATCGAGGCGCGCTTATCAATGATGGATCTTTATGGATTTTTACATTTACCTTTTTCGACGAATGAAACGCTCCTAACAAAACAGTGGAGAAGAGCTATGTCTGCCATTATAAAAAATGAAGAACTACCGGATCCGATTATTAAAAAAGGTACCCTTGAGGAAGTAGAGCTATCTTATAAAGCGGTTGGTTTACATTTACTATTCTTGTACCGTCTTGACCGGCGTACCGAAGCATTATACTGGGAGCGAGTACGTGAGGAGATTAGTGATGATGTACACGAACGCCTAAAAACAGACGTCCGAAATATGAGCAAGAAATGCAAAACCTGCGGAACGAAGCTTGACCTTGACTTCGCATTTCCAATATGTGAGGACTGCTACGCTTCCCGACATAAGAAATATGATTATTATTATGAATTCAAAAGATAGAAAGTGAAAGGTAAAAATCATGGGGAAGAAGAAAAAGAAAAAAAGAAAATCGATGAGGGGACGGTTAATCTTCGCATTCGCCGTTCTTCTTCTTGTGATGGTGTTACATTATCAAACGGAAATAAAAAGAGGTCTTATTCAATTTTCGTTTAAAGATAATGCCATTCCAAGCTGTTATATACCGATTTATAAAGAAGCTGCCGAAACATATGCGATACCATGGGAATTACTAGCAGCAATTCATCGAATTGAAACGAGATTTTCAACGGTAGATCCAATGGTTAGTTCAGTTGGAGCTGTCGGTCATTTTCAATTTATGCCACGTACATGGGTCGGTTGGAGATACCCAGGAACCGACTTAGGGGATATTACAGATGGTGTAGATATAACCGACCTAGAATTGATAGTAGAATATGGCGGTTATGGGATAGATGCTTCAGGTAACGGAAAAGCAGATCCTTTTAATGTAGTTGATGCTGCGAATGCGGCAGCAAAATATTTAGCCGATCATGGTGCGGCAAATGGTGATATACCAAAAGCTGTTTTTTCTTATAATCATAGTCAAAAATATGTAGACAAAGTGCTGCATTACTATGAGCTTTATAACGACGGAGGATACACAGCAGAAAAGCCGTTGGGGTATTGTTTTAAATAGAAATAGGCGAGCGCATAATTAGTAAGTAGTTCTGTTTTTGCAAAGATCATTGAAAATAGCATATGAACATAGTATTTGCTATGCTATTTTTCGTTGGTGCATCAACTTTTTTAAAGAATTTACGGTTACAATAGTATAGTAGCTGATGAAGGACAAAATAAGGAAGGATTTTGAGGGAAATGTCCTTCATAGAGCTGATGAGGGACAAAACAAGTTAGAACCTCACTAGAAATGTCTTTCATATGGGTGACCACATGGACGGATGCATTTATTTAATAGCTCAATATACATTAAATTCCATAAGGTTGGGGTAAATTTAGAAAACCCAACCTTTTTTATTATACTTTTAACCTAAACCATTCCTTTAGGATCGATTGCTTTTTTAACTTCATCTGACAGCAACCCTAACTCTTGGAGAACTTGCTTTAATGTCTTATTTTCAACATCAGCCTGCATTCCAATTTGAGCGGTAAGATCGTACCCCATAGACGGGCTGAGCCCCGTTACTAATGCTAAGCTTGCTTCCATCCAATTTTTGCATACTTCTTCATTCGCCTGAATACCTACAATACATTTTGTGACTAATGTTGATACAGCATTAGCTAGTATATCGATGGCGTCTAGGAGAGTGTAGGCAATAAGTGGCATCATTACATTAATCTCCAACTGAGCCGATATTCCGGCTGTAGCGATAGCAGCTTCATACCCGATAATTTGACAACAGACCATATGGACCATTTCTAGTATCGCTGGATTTACTTTTCCTGGCATAATCGTTGATCCTGGCTGTACCGATGGCAGTGTAATTTCAGCTAAGCCTGTACGAGGCCCTGAACTTAGTAACCGCAAATCGCTTGTCATTTTTATTAAGTGAACAGCTAGTTCTTTCAATGCCATCATTGTACGAATCGGTGCATTTCGATTTTGCATAAAGCTGAACAGGTTAACAGGAGATCGAAAAGGATAATTCGTACGATTGCTGATCTCTTGAATGACTTTTTGCGGGTAATCTGGGTGTGTATTTATAGGAGTACCAATTGCATTGCCGCCTAAGCCAATTTCATAAAGCGGGTCAACGGTTGCTTCAATTTGAGCGTACATTGATTCGATTGTCCCAGCATAGCCTGAAAATTCTTGTCCTAATCGCATCGGTACTGCATCGTGTAAATGAGTTCTACCCGTTTTTAAAATGTGCATAAATTGATTCGACTTGTTTTGGAGCTCTTGCTGCAAATCTGAGATAGCAGGAAGGAGCCGTTGATTTATATTTTCTACGGCAGCCATATTTAGTGCTGCAGGAAATGTATCATTTGTCGATTGTGCCATATTCACATGGTCGTTTGGATGTACTCGAAATGTATTGAGGGAATGATCAATAGAACCACCTAATAACTCGGTAGACCGGTTTGCGATAATCTCATTTGCGTTCATATTTTGTGAGGTTCCAGCCCCAGCTTGATATACATCTACGACAAAATGATCATCCCATTTTCCTTCTACAACTTCATTGGCTGCTGTAATGATGGCTTGCGCTATATTTTGAGGTAATTTGCCAACCTCCATGTTTACGAGTGCCGCAGAAGCTTTAATAATGCCCTGTGCTTTAATAAAGGACCGCGGTAGTTTTCTCCCACTAATTTGAAAATTTTCGAAAGCTCGTCGGGTTTGAGAACCATAGTACGCATTAGATGGAACGTGAATTTCACCTAAAGTATCCTTTTCTTTGCGAAATTGATTAGAAGGTATCATTATTATTTATCTCCTTAACATCCAGTAATCTTAAAGGTTATTGTTTCCAGAGGGTATGTATTTTATTTGAAATTGATTATTGAAGGAATTTAGAATAAATTGTCGAAATAATTCTAACTATCAATTTATAGAGGTGTGTGTTAGATGTTTCAGTTTGCAGTTAATCTTTCAACGGTTTTTACAGAAGTACCATTTCTAGAACGTTTTAATAAAGCAAAGGAAGCTGACTTTTCCTTTGTTGAATGTCAATTTCCATATAAATCTACCATTGGAAGTATTAAAAAGGAGCTTGATCAACACCAATTATCACTCGTCCTTATCAACTTACCACCAGGAGATTGGGAAAACGGGGATCGTGGGTTAGCGGTTGATCCAACGAGGATGAACGAGTTTCGTCAAGGAGTTGAAGACGGGATCAAATATGCGACTGCTTTAGGCTGTTCAAAAATACACTGCATGGCAGGGGTACCGCCTCAAGGACTTGAAAGACAGGTTGCGAAGAAAACGTATTTAGAAAATATTCAATATGCAGCGAGTCGTTTTGAGGAACATCAATTGACATTACTGATTGAACCTATTAATTCTTATGATATGCCAGGTTACTTTTTATCGAATTTTGAAGAAGCAGTAAACGTCATTCAAGAAGTCGATTTACCAAACGTAAAACTTCAGTATGATTTTTATCATCTGCAAAGAATTCAAGGTGGAAACCTAATGTCTACATTTAAAAAATATAAGAATCATATAGGGCATGTACAAATAGCTGATGTTCCTGGTCGACATGAACCTGGAACCGGAGAAATAGATTATAAATATGTCTTTAAATCGCTGGATCAACTACAATATCAAGGATTTGTAGGTCTAGAGTACACACCTAAAGGAAAAAGTGAAGAAAGCTTTATGTGGATGAGGAGGAATGCGTAATGAACATTGGATTTATCGGAACAGGAGTTATGGGTTCGAGAATTGTAAAAAGGTTGTTAGCTAGTGGCTATAAGGTAACGGTCTATAATCGTTCACCAGAAAAAGTCGAACCACTTATGAGAGAAGGGGCTTTCCGAGCAGAGAATATAGCAACTATATCAAGTCAGTCAGATGTAATTTGTACATGTCTTTCCATGCCTCAAGATGTAGAAGAGGTGTATTGTGGGAGCGGTGGGGTATTAGAGCATACGAATCCTAACACCGTTTGTATTGATTTTACGACAGTAGGCGTTGATACGAGTAAATATGTTGCTATCAAGGCTAATGAAAAAGGAGTGGATTATTTAGATGCACCTGTTAGTGGTGGCCCAGAAGGCGCGGAACAAGGAACATTAACAATTATGGTTGGTGGAAAGGAGACTTCTTTTGATCAAGTTCTTTCGATTTTAGATGTATTAGGACAGACAATTAAGTACCTTGGTCCAACGGGATCGGGAAGTGTAGCTAAATTAATTAACCAGTACTTAGTAGCTGTTCATTCCATTGCAGCTTCAGAGGCTATGGTGACAGGAACAGCCCTAGGATTAAATCCTGAACAGCTTTTTGAAATATTACAAGTGAGCTATGGAGATAGCAAAATGTTACGCAGACATATGGGGGATTATGTCTTAGACCGTCAATTTGAACCTGGTGGCGCTGTCAAATATGTTCATAAGGATATAATGTTGGCCAATCCATTGTTTGAACAAGCAGGATTACATGAGTTTTCCGGACGTTTTGCCGAACGAGCGTTTCAAGAGGCGGTTGATCAAGGGTTTGAAGATTTAGATATGTCAGCCGTAATCCGACCGTTAGAAAAAGACTGTGATGTCGTTGTCCAAAAAAGAACGGTGAGGGAAGGGAAGTAGGTTGGGGAAGGTAGTGACGAAAGTAGGAGGTAAACCGCTTACATCTAATCTCCCATATAATTATCAAAAATAGGATGCAAATCATATCTCGATTTGCATCCTAACTACTAAAACTAATTAGACACTATGATCACTGTCCCAAAGCGGCTTCAATCGCCTCAGTTACTTGATCATCATCGGGTTTAATTCGACTTCCGTAACGTTCAATGAGTTCACCCTCACGTGAAATAAGGAACTTTTCAAAGTTCCATTTAATAGGATCGCCTGAGGCTGTTAACTGTTTAAACAGAGGGTGAGTGTCCTCTTGCCCCGCATGAACTTTATCGAACACTTCAAATGAAACCCCATAGTTTACTTGACAGAACTCAACGATTTCTTCAACCGTACCAGGTTCTTGGCCGCCGAAGTCATTAGAGGGAAAGGCAAGTATTTCAAAACCTTGATTTTTATATTTTTGGTAAACGTTTTCTAACTGTTCGTACTGAGATGTAAATCCACATTTAGATGCAACATTCACAATCAATAGCACTTTTCCTTCATAATCTTGAAGTTTTTTTTCATTTCCTTCAGCTGTTGTCACAGTTACAGTATAAATAGAGTCTTTTGCCATTGAATTTTCACTAATCCTTTCCGTTTCGGTAACTTGTTGCCCGCAAGCGCTCAAAAATAGGGCGCACAATAGAAAGATTAATCGCAACTTGATCACCTTTTCTTTTTAAGTCAATCCAATAGAACTAAAATAAAGTATAGTCTAATCGCAGGTTGATCTCAAACATTATGGTATTCCTATCCAATAACATATAATATACTGATAAATATACAAGTAAATATTGTGGGGGAATACATATGAAGTGTTTAATTGTTTTTAGTACTTCACATGGGACAACAGAAAAAGCATCCAAACTTCTTTCTCACTATTTTGAAGGTAATGTTGAACTCGTAGATTTAAATAAGATTATATTTCAGCCGAAAATAGATCGGTATGACACGATTATTATTGGGGGGTCTATTCACTTAGGCTCGATCCAAAAAAAAGTGAGGCAATTTATAAAAACAAATCTTGATCTACTCCTCACAAAAAGAGTCGGGCTTTTTCTTTGTTGTATGAATGAAGGAGAATTAGCAAAAGAGCAATTTAATAAGGTATACCCAATTCAATTAAGAGAGCATTCCGTCGCGAACGGTCTTTTTGGTGGAGAGCTCCTGTTTTCACAGATGAACTTTTTAGAACGGCAAATAATTACGAAAGTCAAAGGCATTAGCAGTGACGTTGCTAATTTAAATGAACAGTCCATTCGTGCATTTGCTAAGCAAATGAATGAAAAATTAGCTAGCAGCTAAAGTAATTGGCAGTTGTATTAACATCTAGGAGTGGCAATATGGGAGAAGTAAAGTATCGTCATAAAGAGAAAATTCCCGTTGTAGAACGGTATGGTTTAGAGGCAGTTCCCATTCATTTACGAACGACAACATCAATTGAATATGCGATGATCCAGATGGCCATCTCAGTCAATGCAGGAAATGTATTAATTCCTGCATTAGCAGTACTGCAAGGTGGCCTATCTTTTTATCAAGCGGTGTTATCAACGATTATTGGTGCAACTGCTGCATTCATTTTCGTCTCATTTTTAGCGTTGCCAGGGGCAAACTACGGAATTCCTGCACAATATGCGATTCGTTCCATCATGGGAGTAAAGGGGGCACGGTATATTGCTTCACCTGTTCGAACGATTACATCGCTATACTGGTTTGCGGTACAAACGATTGGCGGGACGTATTTATTTAAAGAGATACTAGAAAGAGTGACGTCAATCGCAGTACCTTTTACCCCGCTAGCGTTAGTAATGGCTACGATCATGGCAACTCTAGCACTTATTGGCTTTGAAGCAGTAAAAAAGATGACGAAGTATTTTTTACCACTGCTTTTTATTGGTGGTGTCATTATGCTCTATATTTTATTTACATCTGGTCGAAGTAGTGTCGCAATGACAGAGGTAGCTACACATGATGGAACTATTCCAATAGGAACGATGATGTTCTTTGCAAGTTTAGCTTTCGTTCAGTATATTTCTGGGGTTAGCTCGGCTGCGGATATGGCTCGTTACGCCAAATCTACAAAACATGCCTATTTTGGATTGTTAACGGGAAATACGATCGGGTTTGCATTAACTGCAATTTTAGGAGCTTATACCGCAACGATTTCAGGAAATTGGAATCCGTATGTGGTTTCAAGTCAGCTCACTAATTCTACTATTTTTATTACGATCATCGTTGTGGCAGCAATTGCTTCGATGATTACGATTAATTTAAGCAATGCGTATACAGGCGGATATAGCCTATTAAATAGTATTCCGAGTTTAGGGAGAGTTCGAAGTGCGGTTATTTTTGGAGTAACAGCAGTTACTTTAAGTGCTTTTCCAACCTTAGTGAATAATGCCCAAGTCTATATTTCATGGATGGGTGCGCTTATTATTCCGCTTTCTGCCGTCATTGTAATCGATTATATTATAATTAAAAAACGGGAACTGACTTCAAGAGATTTTGAAAAGCTAACGACGAATAGCTTTAACTATAATAAGACTGCATTGATTACAATTAGTATTGGTATTGTTCTTTATTTATCTCTCCCAGAGTCTTTTTCGCCTGGGTTTATAACTTTTGTTGGAACTTGCTTCGTTTATGTCGTTTTAAAGCTATGTATAAATAGAAATGAAGTTACAAACTCATTCAAATAGAAAAAATCACTATTAAGCTACTGCTATTGTGGTAAAATTAATTAGGTTGAAATAATTATCGCTCAAATAATAGGTGTACCATTTTTGGTATACCTTTTTTGTTCGCCCAGCATGGGCGAACTCTAACGGGTGAAAGTCCCGAGTACGACCTTGTAGCGGTAAGTACATAGCCAAAAGCAAGGGTGTCCATGGTGACGTGGAATCTGAAGGAAGCTCGA
>NZ_JBLWFS010000027.1:0-56716 GCF_048323755.1 Alkalihalobacterium sp. APHAB7 | reverse complement strand
CCGCCATTATAACCATACTAGATATCAATGGAACCTAAAAAAGATGACTCCTGTGCAATACAGAAATCACCTTTTAAAGGTGGCCTAAGCCTTTTTTAAAAATGTCCTTTACAAAGGGTACCTTTTAATCATACTATTCTCCTTTTTTTAATTATTGCTGTATATATTAATGATTTATATTGATTTTAGGCTTATCGGGTTTCTCTCTCAAGTAATAAGGCTCTAACTCAAACCATATGAGTACAAAAAGTGTAATGGTTTACGCCATCTCCTGTTATTTTCTCATGGTTGGATCCAACGATGGTATTGGTTACTCAATTCCCCACATTTCCCCTTTACCGAACACTATTCAGTATGTTTACAAAAATTGGGTCGAGCAGAACATAGAAGTAACGTGACGTGGTATGTCGTTTACTTCTCCACCGGTTCATTCATAAAAGTCAGCAAGGTGCGACCGTCTCTACCATAAAAACAGCCCATCCATGCTTTAAGCGGCATGAATGGGCTGTTTGTTTATTTTACTTTGAATTGCTTCACAAGTTCTAGTAACTGGGAACTTGCTTGGTTTAGTTCTTCTGCAGAACTCGCTACTTGTGTTAATGCGTCTACTTGTTGGTCACTTGCGGCATTAACCTCTTCAACGGATGCAGATGCCTCTTCTGCGACAGCCGCGATATTTTGAATGCCGTCGATTACCATATCTTTTTGATCTGACATGACCTCTACTTCGGTGCGGATCGTCGATAGAGACGAAACAATGTCTTCGATGGAAGCGACAATTTGTTTAAAAGCAGCTTGTGTGTCATCGACTGCTTCGGTTTGTAAGGTGAAAATTTCTTTTGTTCGATTAATCTCCGATTTTACTTTTTCAGATTGCGTAAAAATTCCGCTTATCGTTTCACTTACTCTTACTGTTGCTTGTGATGATTCCTCGGCTAATTTTCGAACTTCATTGGCTACAACGGCGAAGCCTTTTCCGTGTTCTCCTGCTCTTGCTGCTTCGATACTCGCATTTAAAGCAAGTAAATTCGTTTGTTCAGATATGCCATTGATTGTACTCATTACATGTTCAATATCGGTAATTTTTTCATATAAGCCGGTTACTACATTTTCCACATTGTGAAGTACTTCATTGGCCTCGACTGTTTTTTCCTGTAACGTATCTACTTTTAATGTCCCGTTTTCACTGACTTGTTTCGTGCTGTTCGATACGGTTTCCATTGAATAGGTTTCTTTTGTGACTTTTTCAATTTGATCTGATAATTCCATGGTTCGGTTCTTCATGTCTTCTACATCGTCTACTTGCTTTACTGCTCCACTTGCAATTTCAGCAACAGCCGAAGAAACTTCTTCACTAGATGCAATCGATTCTTCCGATATTGCACTTAAACTCTCTGCGGAATTGTTAACTTCATTGGCAGATGATTGAACAGATTGAATTAGTGCTTTCATGATGTTTGTCATTTCGTTAAAGCTATTCGTTAACTCACCGACCTCATCTCGTGACTTCGTCGTGGCTACGACTGTTAAATCACCGGCCGCAACTTTGCGTACATGGGATTGTAGTGCTTTTAATGGGTTAGTTATATTACGAGAAACAAAATAAGCTACGATGAGCGATAACGATAACATGACAAAAGCAATCATTACAATCTTATTACGTATGTCATATAGGTCAGCCAGCATATTATCGATGATGTACACAGCATTCACTTTCCACCCTGTTGCCGAGACTGTGCTGTAATACATAAATCGATCTAAACCATCGAAATGGTAATGGATATAACCACTTTGATCTCCTGAAAGCATTTGTCTAATTGTTTCATTTTCTGAGAGATCTTCCCCTGTTAAAGTTGGGTGAACAAGAGCGGTTCCATTTGCATCAAAAAGCGCAGCGAACCCTTGATAGTTTACATCTACTTGGTTCACGATCGCAGTTAGACCATCTAGTGAAATATTCATTCCAATGACGCCTAGAAGATTTCCAGTTGCGGGATCTAGTACCGCTTTGGCTCCAGTAACGATTAGTTCGCCATCTTCTGATGCAGATTGGTAAGGATCGGTCCAAATGACTTCGTTCGGATTATTTTGTGCTTGAATGTACCATGGTCGGATTGTGGGATCAAAATCATCTCCTAAGCTAGTTGCAGGAAACGTTTCCATCACCTTTGTTGGCGTACCGATAAATGATGCGTCAATACTTTCATACATTTTCATATACGCTGAAAAACTCTCACCAATTGCATTGTGCATTGAAGAAATCGTTTCACTGTCTTCTTCGTTTATGGCTGTGTTGTAATCGATCATTCGTTGATCTTGACTAAACATCATTAGTTGGTTCGCAAATCCTTCAAAGTATTGATTTGTATATCTCGTAATCTCGTTAACAACATTACTTGCTTCATGCTGGGTGCTGCTTTCTATAACGTTTCTTGTTTGATTGTAGGTAACATAAGAGACTGTTACTATAGTCACAACTAACATCGCAGCAATTAGCACCATGATTTTGTTCTGTATTTTTTTAAACATGATGTTCTTCCTCTCTTATTTATTCTCAAAAAATAGTATATCAGAAATATTTGGTAACTGGTGCTTTTATACTATATTCATATAGTTTATATTAGTCTGAAAGTTTTGGGTATTTTCGTTTTGAGTAGGTATATAAAACTACTAATGCGTACTATAAGATATCCGTGTCAGAAGAACTCATAAGAGAATGTTTGTTTCGTTCAGTAAAAATGGTACCAGGTACCTGTCAATTTGGTCGACAGGTACCTGGTACCATTTAAAAGGTGCCACATACCGATTATTTTATTG
The DNA here is from genome assembly GCF_048323755.1 of Alkalihalobacterium sp. APHAB7. NCBI lineage: Bacteria > Bacillati > Bacillota > Bacilli > Caryophanales > Bacillaceae > Alkalihalobacterium > Alkalihalobacterium sp. APHAB7. Next base: position 53,899 of record NZ_JBLWFS010000027.1, on the reverse strand, counting down.
GTATAACAATGGTCTTGTTGTATCTTTTCATGTAGTGCATTCCTTCTATTACTAATAGTTCGGGTTCGCCTACGGTGTCAAACAACAAGGTTCGTTGTTTTAAAATCGTTCCGTCATCTAGTTTTAATTCGGTTTGGTTGACGATCGTCCGTAACTCCGTAATTTTATCCCGTGCTTTTATAGAGACACCGTCCAGCATCACGTCATCTTCTGTTGCAATCGTTATTTCTGTTCCAGTTGTGGTTGTTGACACGTCAGTGATCCATAATAATTTCCCGTCAAAAAGAGAAATTGGGTTTTCGCCAGTCTTTGCAAGGTTGATCGTTTGGTCTAGTTTTTCATAGCCAACAAACTGCTTCATGACGAGTTCTAGTGACTGTAATGGCTGAGGTAAGGCGTCAAAGCGGATATCAAAATTAATGCCTCTTATAGAAGAAGTACTTCCGCCTCCTAGTTGTTGTACGACTTCATCATTAGCAACTAAATCAATACCACCTAATGCATAGTTGACGCGATCAAAATTATCAACTTGTAACTTTCCGTCAATCACCGTCATTGTCGGTGTGGCTGTAATCGAATGAAAGGTAACTTTTCCTTGATCGACGTTTACAGTTTTTCGAATCGACTGTTTAATTTCGGTTTGCATCGCTTGATTTGGATTGTACGGGAAAGAAATGGTATCTTCGATCGTTTGGCCGTTTAGTGATTGATACGAGAATTGCAAAGTTAATTCTTTTGAAAAAGGACTAACGTGTTCAAATGACATCATTCCTTTGATTTCATTCTCCTCTTCATTGAGTAGAGATTGACCTCCAACGGCAATAGAGTTGGTTAGAAAGCCAGTCATTCGGTAAAACCGGAAATGATCGTCATAAGAAAGACCGTTCGGATTGGTTAATGTATAGTACAGGATCAGCTGATTGGCATCGGTCATAATTCCGTCCACTGTGAACATCGTTCCGTCTGCTAATTGTTTTTGCTTATCTATGATTTGGCCCATCTCTTCTTCATTTAGTTCTTTTAATGTACCTGTGATGACTTCATCAAAACCAAACAGTTTCTTCCCGTAATAAGCAAATCCATTGTAATGATAGCCAACAATCACCATGAAAAGTAAGGCGACAGCTGCAGCACCGAAAAGCGGTGTTTTGCGTTTCGGTTTTTTAACCGTCGTTCGGTTCTCTAGTGCTCCTCTCAATCTCGCTTCTAGTTCCTCAGGTGCTGTCATGTTATCCAGACGCTTTTTTTCTTCTTCTAAACGCTTTTCGATGTTACTCATCCACCTCACCCCCATAGTGTTCTCTTAGTTTTTTTAGACCTTGAAAAACTCTCGATTTCACCGTACCAACAGAGACATTTGTCATCACTGCTATCGTTTGATAGTCAAGGTCGTGAAAGTATTTTAATTGAATCGCCTCTCGTTGATGGTCATTTAAATGAAGTAACAGTTGTTGAATGTCGATTTGCCTTTCTGTCCGAACATACGGGTTCACTTTTAGCGCATGCCCCGCTTCACTTTCATTCGTCATACTCCATTCTTCAATGAGGACGATTTTCTTTTGCTTACGGAGTAGTGTTTTACAGCAGTTCACTAAGATGGTTTTGCTCCAACTATAGAAGGCGTCTTCGTTTTTTAGTTGATCAATTTTTTCATACAGTGTTACGATCATTTCTTCCATCGCATCCATGGCATCGTGTGAGTTCCCCATGTAGGTGAGAGCTAACTTATAGTACACATCTTTTTCAGCCATAATTAATTGCAGCAATGCTTCTTTGTTTCCTTTTTTCGCTTTTTTAACTAATCGAATGACATTCATGCCTTCACCTCTCTTCCTCTCCCCTATAAGAGTCCTCAGCTTTTAAGAAAGTTCATTTTTAAATAAAAAAATTTCTTACTGTAGCTTCTTCGGTAATGGGGTCTACTCTCTGGGCCGACGCTATCGTTGCTAAAATGATTTTTGTGAGCTGTCTTTCCTTATAATGGATATATTGGGCATGTATTTGAGTTTTGTGGTCTGTTTTTTCCTTATACTGGATAAAGTGAGCGCAAAAAGGAGTTTTATGGTCAAAATTCCCTGAAACTGGATAAGTTGAGTACGAATATCGTTTTGAAATCTTTTTTACATAGAATTATTTTCAATTAATTTAGATTAACAATCTATCATTCTTTCCAAACACTCTCTTATTATAAACTTATTTTCAGCTAAAAAAATAAGGCCAAAAGCTTTCAGCAAGCTCTTGACCGTTGTTATTTTTATTATGATTCCACTGTATAAAGCTTAACGTAGGATGGGCGTGGGAAAATTTGTGGTGGCTGTTGGTCGATTTCTTCTGAAGTTCCCCGTTTTTTATGTGCGTGTTTATAGGCATTTGTTGTTTTCCAATTTTCTTATCCCTGCGTCTTCTCGTTCATTTTCTCATACATCTCGTTAATCTCAGGAACATTCATCCACCAGATGTCGCCTGCTCCAGGTTCATCTGAAGGTGCTCCAGGTAAGAGGTGCAATACAGACGTTACTACAAAAATAACGACGACAAAACCTATTAAATTCAAGATTTTTTTCATCATTCCATCTCCTAGAATGGTAGTGTGAAGAAGGTTCCACTAAAGAACACCCAAGCTGCAAGTAACGTTAAGATGATATTGAACAGCTGACCGACGATGTATAGAATGATAGGTTTACCACCTCTAACACCTTTAGCTAGTTCTTTAAAGTTGGACTCTAAGCCAATGCTGACAAAGGCTAATGTAAAAAATAAGCCACGATAGCCATCTATGGTTGGTAAGGCTGCTTCAACCGTTTGATCCGGTAGTAGGAATGAGAAAATCAGTGAGGCACCGATAAACCCTAAAATAAACTTTGGCATACGCACCCAAATTTCTTTTCCAGAAATTTCCTTCTTGCTAGTCGTCCCTTTGTTTTCAACGCGTGATACAAAGAAAATGGCAATCGCGACCGCAACAAATCCAATTAAAATGTTTTGTACCATTTTAATGACGGAAGCGACTTCCATAGCTTCATCGCCTAGTAAAGAACCGGCGGCAACTACTGCTCCTGTTGCATCAATTGTACCACCAAGCCAAGCTCCTCCTACGATCGGGTCCATACCAAACAACCGAACAAGTGCAGGCATCCCTAACATCATTAAGATTGTAAAAATTAATGTGATCGAAATTGCCAGTGTAATTTCTTCTTTTTTCGCCTTGGCCGCAGTTCCCGATGCAATTGCTGCAGATACACCACACACTGCTGTTGCTGATGAAATGGTTATGGCTAATTCTTTTTGGTCGTTCATTTTTAAGTAACGCTGCGAGAACCAGTACATCACAATAATAACGATCGGCGTGACGACCCAAGCGACCCCAACACCTAACAAACCAAGAGCTAACATACGATCAAATAAAATTGAAGCGCCTAGTAAAACTAATCCAGCTTTAATATACAACTCTGTATGCAAAACGCTTTTTAAAAACGCCGGTGTTTTTAAAACATTACTTATAAATAACCCGATGGCTAACGCCCAGATGACATCGTTAAACCCGTAATGACGCCAAGGTCCATACTGTCCAAGTACGTATGCAAGTAAAGTTAATGCAAAAAGAACTGGAAATGCCACAAGAAACTGATTACTAATTTCCTTTTTTAAAAAACGAATCGCTAAGAAAAAAATGAATAACGCTACAATTCCGGTAATGACAACAGGTATGAAACCTTCACTCGGAATCGTATTTAAAATCCCTTGTTGATCCCCTGATCCCCAGCGAGCAGGTAATGTAGGTTTAGGTATAAAATTGATAAGGACTAAAACTATAACGCCAAAGCCTAACCAAACGGCCCACCAATCTTCAGTGTTCCAATTTCTTTTCTTTCCTTCATTTGAAGGTTCTTTCACTTCTTGTGGTCCTTTTAGGTTTGATAACATTCGATGATCCTCCTACAATAATATTGTCTACTCTTACAGAAGAAGGACCTCTGGTTTTTCCAGTCAGCACTTTTATATCCGAGTAATCTTATACGTTTTATAATATTACTATACTTTAATGTGTGTCAATACTTTTTTTGGAATTAAAATTCTTTTTTTCCATCCTGTGGATGATTTCAAGTTTGATAGACTTTCGCCATTGATTTAGGGTCGTAAAATGATAAATGACACGATAACTAAAAAGACTAGGAAATCCGATGATATCCTAGCCGTCCGCTTCTTAATTTGTATTCTCTAGTATTTTCCGTATTTGGTTGGTATACTTCTCATCTAAATGGTCTGTACTGTAATGGAAATTGTCCATACTCGCCACTTTTGGGATGTTTATGTTTACGAGTTGAGTATCGAGTTCAGCAATCATGAAATATTCATGCTCATTGTCTTTTACCCCGCCGACCTCTGTTATATCGATTTTCGTACCATCTTTTAATTCAATAACATAATAGAATTGTCCCTTTGAATGGGTAAAGGGCAGGTAAAATTGGTCACCATACACACCCGTATTGATCTCAACAATATCATGGTAGCTATATTCCTTCCCCTTAGGTGCTAGATAGGAATAATCGATGATTTTAGTAGTTGTAATAACAGTGACAGAAGTTAAGATAATGTAAAACAACACGATGTTGATCATCACGACAGCGAAGTAAAGTCGCTTCCTAAATTTCCTTCCCCATGGTTTCTTTACTGGAAACGCTTCTATTTCAACTGATTTTTTCGTTCGTCGATTAAGCATGTAAAAGAAACTTAAAATAAGGAGGATTTCGTAAACAATCACGAACCTTGAAGCAGGATATTTAAAAACCCACATCACGTACTCTTCAGGTACAAACAACATACCTTGTAACGCTACAATGATTATATAAAGCGCGATCGTTAAGGTAACGATGACTATGATAGCTAATGTGTATAAAAGAAAGGATTTAAAAATTCTCAAGTTAATTACCTACATTTCTTCTAATCTATTGTTTTGTTTTTGCAATTGAAGCCGTTAGGTCTCACCGTAAAATTCAACAAGATGTATAAATCCTACCTTTTTCACAAGGTAGTTTCTCAGTTCGCCTTGCGTCGCTTTTTCAATGCGGTAAACTTTAGGTGACTGAGAAGCCCTTATTTCCTCTAAATCTACCATTTTCCTAATGTTAGGGCACTGAGAGGCCCTTATTTGTCACTTTTATTGTGTGAATGATGGATTTTACAGAGAATAAGAACTTCTGAGGTCCCTAAACTCTTGAAAATACTGGTTTTGTCACAAATAAGGACCGTTGGAGACCGCTTCCGTTCCCCCGATGCTCAAGAGTTTAAGTCAACTATTTTGAGTTGTTGTTTCTTTTGAAAAACAAAGCTTTCAATATTGTTTTTATAATAGACTCAGTCTCTGCATGTGTTCTGATTTCTTCTAAAAAAGGGAAATCCGTTGGGGCCACGGATAGTTTCGCCAGTGGCTTTACATTTTGTTCACATACCCACTCATCTCCAATTCCACCTCGTTTAAACTGATCTTTAGGCAAAATATATATGGTACCAGGTGTCCAAATGTCCTATACATCTTCATTATTAATAGAAAAATAATAGTAACGTCTGATGCCTTTCTTTGTTGGAACAGTCAAGCAAAGATTTCTTAATGAACCTGCATAGTCTCTTCGATTTTTAACAGAAAAAAATAATGACCATACGCCATCACTTGCGGCAAACACAGCTTTTATTGGCCTCCCATTAAAAAGCGTACTTTCTTTTGGTTCGAAGCTATTGATTACGGGGTTATTAGAACCATGCACTAATACATTTTTATTCTCAATGATATAATTTAAAAACTGATAGACCGGGTAGTTACTTTTATAAGAAATAGACTTTCCTTCACCTGCTAGTATTGAATGGTGATATATGTCATCAAACTCATTCTTTGCTTGCGCCGGCAACTCTAGTTCTTCTATATTTAATAATTGAAGTCGATCTAATAGATACCGTTTAAGACGGTTTTGTATGGTATGGTCTCTCATACACCCTCCTCATAGAAAGGAAAATAATTAGCGTTATATACATATTTAACCATATTGGAAATTGAATGTGTAAGGAAAAATTAAATATCAATTAAAAAAACCAACAGTTAGTGTTCTACTCTAACTGTTGGGGGTGGGTACCTTGATAGCCTTTTTTAAGTCTCTTATTATAGGTTTTCAATAGTAACGGGAACTCAATTGAAACATTCTTCGTGTGTGAGTGATCAGATTAATCTATACTCTACTCCTCAACCAACTCCTTAAATACTTCATACAAATCATCACGGAACTTTTTGAGTTTGATTTGCGTTTTCTTGGGCGGGATGACTTTTAGTTTTTCGGATGGTTCGGGTAAATACATACGCCGGTTGATTTCTATTTGGATCCACGGGATGTTTCCTTTGTTGCCGTGATGCCTCGTAATATAACCGCCCGCAAATGGTTGATTGAGTGTGACGAGTGGCATTCCTTCGGCTTCTTCTTTATATTCACTGAATTTGTTTTCAAGTAACGCCTTCAATTTTTCCATTATTTCAACAGGTGCTGTGATCGGCTCGCCTTTCGAGTGGCCGGTTTCAGACCCGCGGTTACCGAGACAAAACAGCGGGCGCTTCTCCCAATTCGCCCCTATGGCTACGGGACCGACATCGAGCATCGTATGACAGTCAATTCCTAACACAACGTTAGGGTTGGTGGCGGCGGCTTCTAGCTGTTTATGATAATTCGAATAGTAACTCTCTAATAACACTTGAATTTCCGCTTGTGATAAACTTCCATTTTCTGTATTCCAGACCGGCTTTTGGACGACAGACAACGTTTTGACGACGCCATCAGGATTTTGCGGTGGCAGATCCTGTCGGTCACGGTTCATATCAACGACAATCCGAGCGATGGGTGTGGTGACAAACTCTTCCACCATACCATTAAAGTCATAAATCTCATGAGACCATGTGTCACAATCAAGCAAAACTTCTTCGGGTGTAAGCAAGCATTTCTTAATTAGATTGGTTGGGATCATCAGTCCCCCGTGGGGAACTGATATCACAATAGGTAATTTCTTTTTCGTATCTTTCATCTTATTGTTCTAGTAAAAACAACCCGAGTAATAAAGAACGTTGAATTAATTCACTTCGATGGATCGCTTCGGTTGGTGTATATAGATGTTTACTAGCCGGCGCGAACCCACACACCACCGGGATATTCGTTGGGATTTCCCCAGCAGCCGTCGCTAGAAGACTCGACTCCATTCCAAACGGCAAGTTCCATTTACTGCTTAATTCTTGAAGTTGTGCAATCACCGGGTTATTATGCTTACGTAATAATGGCGGTCGTTCGACTAATGTTTCAACATAAGCTCGCATGCCGCTAGACTTGGATGTAAACGTTTCTCGGATTTGTTTTTCAACATCTTCCGCTAGCTTTTCGTCTACATACGTGACAACGACTGTCGCATGAACTCGATGTGGCAATAACACACTATAGCGCTGCGAACGTACGTCTTGAACGGCAACAGTTAATTTTTTATTACGACTGCTAAATTTCTTAAGCTTTTCTGCTTTTTGAATAAAATCACTAAGAACATCAGTCTCATTCGTTTGTTTCCCGATTCGCATCGGATCGCCTTCTACAATAATGCTATATTGTTTTGAACCCCGTCGTTGGTCGGCAATTTTCCCATCTGTAAATCCTGGTTGAAGGACAATGACTTGTTTTGATTTTTGCGCTGCTTTACGTAAGGTAGAGTTGCTGTAGCGCATCCCTCTTCCTTCGTCCGAATAAAAATAGACACCGACTTTCTTTTCTGACAGTAATCCTTGTGCATGAAGTGCTTCTAAAGCCGTTAATATTGTAACGAGACCACCGCGACTCGAAGCCACACCTTCCCCGTAGATCCACTCTTGCTCGGTACGGTATGGAATCGGAAAGCCTGTTCGCTCTCCAGGGATATCGATTGGAATCACGAGTAACGTGCCATCTTCAAAGCCCTCTTTTGTTTCCCAAGTCCAAGCCGATCGTCCGTTCGTATGTTCTTCAACAAGTCGTAAGTCTAAAGCTTTTAACCGCTCTTCTAAACGTCTGCGGATCGTACTTAACCCGACAGGATCTTCCGTCCAGCTTGAAATGTTTGTCCAACGTTTTAAATCAGCTTCAATTTTATCGCGTTTTTGTGTAATCGCTGAGATAAGCTCTAGTTGGTCTTTGCCTTCTTCAATATTGTTGTCGAGAAAATACGGACCAAAATAGCGTTCATTCGTGATATCGATCAGCTTGTTCATTAAGTCAGCATAGCTTAACCCCATCGTTTCAGCAGCGAAAACAAAAGAGCCGTCAGCACCTAAGCTTGCCATCGAATTCACTTCTAGAATATACGGTTTTCCATCTTTATCGATACGGAAGTCAACACGGGCACTGTCATAGCAACCTAATGCGTTAAACGTATCGATCGCAAGCTGTTGAATTTCTTTTGTTTGTTCTTCAGAAAGCGGCGCTGGACATACCTTTTGTACGGTCCTTCCGCTTTTGTTCTTTTTATCTTCGTATGTATAAATCTGTTCTCCTTCACCGAAGACCAGTTCGACAGGCAGAAGCGCTTCTACCGGGTTATTTCCGAGTAGACCGACATTGACTTCACGACCTTCGATATATTCCTCTACTAATGTAGGAGCGTGGAACGTTTCATAGATGAGTTGAACCCCTGCTCGCAGCTCTTCTTCATTGTGAACAACTTTAAGTCCGAATGAGACCGCTTCATCTTTTGGTTTTACAATGAGTGGATAGTTTAAGTTATCCATGATCGGCGATTCCGGCTTTTCCATGACGGTAAATCTAGGTGTAGGAAGTCCTCTTTGAATTAAAATCATTTTCGTAACGACTTTATCGAGTGCCAAAGCGTGTGTTTCTGGTCCTGAACCGACATAAGGAATTCCGAGCATTTCTAAAATTCCGGGGATGTGCATATAGCGTCCTTTTCCTTGAATACCATAGCTTAAGTTAAAAACAAGACCGGGCCGTTCGCCGGATACGACAGATGGCATGAATTCTTCTAATTTCGCGATGATGTTTTTATCTCCTTCAAACGTCTTCACTTGATGACCGCCAGCAACTAAAGCCTCCCTAATATTTCGAATCGTTTCAAGACCGTATTTCTCCCGATTTTGCTTTCCGAATAAATTGATAACAGCTTGACTTTCACGGTTATACACAATCGCGATTTTCATTGCACCCTCACCCTTCTTTTATATTAATAAATTTGGTCCTTTTGCCGTTCCATCTCTTCTTAGATCAGCAACTCCGTAAAATGGTTCGTCCTGTTTTTTCGGGAACTGTATACCTTGGACACAGCCTAGGTAAAAACTATAAGCCCCTCTTCTTTTTAATTCAAACCCAGTATTCGTTAAGGCAGATAAGACTTCTTCGGAAAAACGTGCTTTTTCAATTAAAAGCTGTCCAGTGTCTGATGAATGAAAGCGCGGTGCAGCAATGGCTGCATCTAAGTTTTCGTTGCGGTCGATTAATCGAGTAATCACTTGTGCCAGCGAAGTCGAAATGCGACTGCTTCCCGGACTGCCTAATAAAAATCTCGGTGCACCGTCTTTAAAAATAAGCGTCGGTGCAACACTGCTCCATGGCTTTCCACCGGGTAAAAGATAATATGGGTGGGTCATATTTTTATAATCAAACGCACTCATGTAGTTGTTATAAAAAAATCCAAGGCCGTTAGCCATGCGTTTACTACCAAACACAAGTTCAATCGATTGAGTGATTCCGACTGCATTGCCTTCTCTGTCTGCAACTGACAGGTGCGTTGTTTCACCCGAAGAAGGAGGTGCAGGATACATATCGGGTAAATTTGTTTGGGCAATTCTAGAAATCAGTTGAGCGACTTCTGCTGCATATTCTTTATCTAACATGAGATTATTTACAGTTTGTAAATAATAATCAGGATGGATCGGCATGTTCTGTCGATTTGTTAACGCAAATTGGAACGCTAAAGCAGAGAGAGCAGCGCCAATCGGCTCCTCTGTATTCAGTATGTCAGGAGAAAAGCTTTCTAAAGTATTTAAAATTTGAATAAGCACTCGCCCTGCCCCAGGAGGCGGGAATGTATAAAGATCGTACCCTCTATAGCTGCTCGAAAGCACATCTCTTTCAACTGGAAGCGGGATTTGGCATAGATCAGCTTCTGTTATTAAGCCGTCTCGTTTTTTCATATCCTCGATGATTTGTTGTCCGATGATTCCTACATATAAATCTTGCCAACCTCTTTCCACCATTGTTTCTAGCGTAGCAGCAAGTTCTGGCTGCTGGATGAGTTGACCTGTAGTTTTCGGTTCACCATTCTCAAAAAAGTTTTTAACGATTAAAGGGTCCTCACGTAAATGGTCTACTTCTTTTTTGAGTAACTTGTGAATTAATGGAGAAACAGTAAACCCTTCTTTGGCAGCGCGGATCGCTGGCGCTGCGACTTCAGCAAAAGTCAGCCTGCCGTATGATTCTTGCATATATCCTAAAGTGGCAGGTGTAGATGGAACGGTCGTTGATTTCAAACCTAATTTAATTGGTTTATCTGGTGTTTTCATCGGTTGAACATTGAATGGCGCACGGGAAGAGCCGTCTAAAGCAAACACGCGGTCTTCTTCTTTTAAATAAAGCAACGCCATCGATTGCCCGCCAATTCCTGAAGCTTGCGGTTCGGTAACGCCCAAACAAAGTGCAGCTGCAACGGCAGCATCCACCGCATTACCGCCTTTTTCAAGCATCTCAACGCCAGCATCTGTCGCGGGCTTCGAGGCTGTCGAAACCATGCCATACATACTGTTCGCCGAATAATCTTTTGTTTTTTTCATTCGTGTTCGCCATACTTTCTATAGAAGATAAAAAATTACTTATTCTTGAATATTTTACCACAATATAAACCAATTAAGCGTAGACTATTTTATGTTAAATTGGTTACAAAATGCGCAAGTCCAGCGATTTTTTCTTTATTAAATAGACAAAAATAAAGTTAAATGTTCCTTGAACGAAGTTAACCAAATAAAAAAGAACAAGTTTTCACCTGTCCTATGGATTACGATTCGTTCATTATTAAACTTTTTTGCATGATCACCAAATTTGGGTCTGTTCCTTTATTAATTTCTTTTCCAAACACCGAACTACGCGCCGTGAATATCACGTTTACTTGATTTTTCTACCCATTCAACAAATTCTCTTCCATGAAAATGCTGGTTTAATTCTTGTTGAAAAACGGCCAACTGTTCCATGAATTTCTTATTTTCCTCACTGTTCGCTATGAATTGATCAATATAGGCTTGGAGCTTCAGTGTACCCTCGTAGGACGTCCTCACTTTTTCAGCACCTAATTCAGTTAACTTCACATAGGATACTCGCAGATCTCTTTCATCCTTTTCAATGGTAATAAGTCCTTTTTGCGTTAGCCTTTTCGTTACTTGCATAACCGTTGATATATCAATTAAACCGAGTTGAGCTAACTTAGTCATCGATGTTATCTTTTCATAATAAACAATACTTAATAAATGATGCTCCGCTTGCGTTAACCCTAACGCTTGAACCGATTTTTTCCACTCTTCATCTAAAATTTTATATGTCGCTCGTAAATAATTTATTAACTTGTGCATATTAGTGTAATCCATTTTATTCCTCCTACGAAAAATGAATTTCACCGTATCTTTCATTAGGCCTACATCTTATTTCCTTGTGGAGTTCTTTAGTTACCTTCACATTGAAATTGTTGTGTAATTACCGGATTTAGGTGAAGTTGTATATACTTCTATTTTACTAAATATTACGCCATATATATGTTGCTAGTTGCCACAGCTTAAATTTTTATGTTACTCCTTTTGCCGGGGGGAAATAGGATTGACGTAAAAAGTGAGAAAAACGTAGACAAAATCTAAACGGTTTTCTCACTTTTATATTATTTTAAATTATTAAATGGATTGTCATCCGGGTTCGATCTAAAGTATCCTCCACCTTGTTCTACAGTTCGGTTAACTGACGTATCGCCATCGCCATCACGGAAATAACCTTGTACAACGGTTCCATCACTTCGTACATAGCTGTCTACATAGTGAGGTTTCACAAAATGGATGTTCTCTAATTGCAATGGTTTAAACTGAAACTTTTGAGAATATTTTAGTGGATCCTGGTATTGCATGATCTCATGGGTTGAATCGTTATACGTACTGAATTGATTAATCGGTAATACTTCATGATGCATCGGTGTAGTTAGTTTTGAATTATAATCATTATCAAATGTGTTGGAGATTTCAGGTAAGTTTTGGTTTGTCCAATCGATCATAATACCACTTCCTTCTGATTACTCATTCTTTCAATCCATTCTTTACAACCTTCTAATTTAGCTCGATATTCATTGATTTGACTAGTTTCTTCTGTTTTCTTACGAATTTCATCTTGTACCATTCTATAATAGGAGCTTAATAACCGATGAAACTCATCTACAGACTGCTCTTTAATCGTAAACATTTGGTCGCGAATGTATTGATCTAGTTGTAATTGGAATTGATCAATTAACTCATTCGTTTTCAATTGTACGGTACTAATTAATTCTGGTTTAAGGTTTTCGAGTTGTTTTTCTGCAATTTTTTGAGATAAAAAGGGTAGTCCTGCCATACCAACAATCGGAATGAAGAATGAAGCACCGAGCAGGAGTGCAACTGTACTTGCGCCCCCCATGGCCAAACCAGCTTTTACATTGGCATTACCACTTTTGGTTTCGAAGGATAGCATGGGATTACTATATTGAATATTTTCAGATTGATAGGCTTGAATTCGTACACTTTGTTCAAAGGATTCAGCTAGTCCACGACTAACTTCCTGTTGAAGTTTATGAAATAAGTTATTAATATGATCGCTATATTGATCGATCCATTGCGTTAATTGTGACTTAATAGCAAATGGCAATTGAGTTTCTACCAATGACTTAATATCCGGTCCATGATACGTATGGATACGATTTTCAACATCTTCTCGTAGGCGATCACCGAAATAATTAACAGATTTTCTCACCATAAATTTAATTTCTTCTTCACGCTCAGTTAGATAGTGCTGAAGTTCAGTTTCAAGCTGAGCTTTGTTGTCAAACCATTCTTTAACGACCTTTTGTTGTTGTTCCAATTCTTCGATTGATTGTTTGGAAAGTCCTTCAGACGTTTCGATTTCCTGCAGAATAACTTCACTAAGTAGTGCTAGCCTTGTCTCAAAACGTGATAACTTTTCTTTACTTCTAGATCCACCTTCAATTTGCGCGAGGATATCCCGTTCTATTTCTAGTAATCCTGAGTAGTTTAACAACTCCTCATCCGCATGTAGTTTACCTTCTAAAGCTTCTTTTGAAGAAAGCGCATAAAGTGGTGACGTTGAGTTGCCTGTAATTTTTTCTAAACGGCGACTCATGAATTCCATAACATCATCAAATTCTTCATCATCGATTCGATCGAGAAAGTTCGCGATAAATAATGTTTTGTCTAGACCGTTTTTTTGTAATTGATTTTGTATAAACTCTTTTTCTGTGTTCTTGAAAGCATCGGTCATTGACGTCATAAATAAAATCACATCGGCACGCGGAATAAATTGGTATGTAATTTGAGAACGATGATCATTCAAGTCATTTACTCCTGGAGTATCAATAAGGACGACACGATTTTGAAGTAATTCTGCCGGAAGAAACAACTTAAGATAATTGATATCATTAGGGTTAAAATCAGCGGCTGCCGTATACTCATTTAATGTATCGAGGGTGAGTTCTCTACGTTCAAGTTCACCATTTGATTTTAAAATTTGCACTTCCTCTTGCTCACTATAAAAGACAGCATTAATGGTTGCTGTTGTCGGTGTCACATCTCGAGGCATAATGTCACGACCTAATAGCGCGTTAACAAAGGTAGATTTTCCGTGTTTAAATTCCCCAACGACTACGATAGAGTAATAATCTTCAATAATATCTTCCTCTAATTCTAGTAAAACTCTAAATTGAGAACTGTTCGGTAAGATCTCTGCGACTTTTTCGAGTAAGGTTTGTACATTCGATAGTATCTTTTGTTTTTCTTCTGTATAGTTCATCGTATCTCAGCCTTTACTTTTAAATGTTGACTCAACTCTTGATCTAGTTTATTGAGCTCTTTTTGTATTTTAAGAAGTACTGCTTCTCGCTGTTGGACAATTGCTAGGCGTTTTTGAATATCAACTTCTTCTAGTCTTGTCGATTCTAGCAGTTTATTTAATTGTGAATTCATTTGTTCCACATTGTCATCAATCACATTTTGATAGCGTTTTTTTGTTTCTTTAACGATTCCAGTCCATTCTTTTTTAAAAGCAGACACCTTTTGTTTTTTTGTTGTCTCGAATTGTGCAACCAAGTGACGCTTTAGTTTGGCCTTTTCATCTTCACCAGTCAACCATGCCCATCCTGCTTTAAAAATTGATGTAACTCCATGGACGATTCCTGTAGCAATAAATCCAGTAACGATGGCTGCTTTTCCAAAGAAACTGTTACTTTGATCCCATGCAACATCGAGTTCATTGTATATTTCATCAAAAATTGTCGGATCTGAATTTTGTTCAGATTCTCTTTTAGAACGAACTACTTTTCCATCCATATCTGGTTGATAAATGGTCTGCAGGTCATCTTCAAGTTGTATCCATTCTTCATTTAAAGTTTGACTCATTCGATCAATACACGCTTTAACGGTTGTCGTAATTTTTTCTTTTTTCTTCAAGTGCAAGTCTCGTTCTAATGGAGCAATCCCATTCTCAACTAACCTAGTAATCTCGTTTACACCTAAATAACGGTTATTTTCAAATATTGTGAGCGCTTCTCTTGAAATGGTATCGAGTTCTGTACTGTACCAGCGAACCAGTGGATCTTCATTTTTTTGAAGTTCAAACGAAATCTTTTTAAGCGCTTCCGTTCCAATTTGCTTTACATGGTTTAGTTTTGGGCGAAAAGCTTCAACTTTCTCTTGTAAGTCATCCATTTGATTGGACAGTGCTCTTTTTTCTAAATGGATTTGTTTTTCAACCACGGTTTCAATTGACTTCTCAATGCGCTTAATCGGTTTCTTTAATTTAACCGTTCCTCTCTCATACTGTAAAAATTGAGCAAGACTTTCCTCAAGTTCAATAAATCCTGTTTCATTTAGATCCCAAACCGGAACAGGACGCCCTCTCCTTGTCATCATTTCTTCGCCTTGTTCTTTTCTTCTAGCATTTAAAGCTTCTTTTGCAGCGACTAGAAAGATCTTTGGTTCGTGTAAGATGTCTTTTAAATGTTCATATGCATAGTCCAGAACTTTTTGTTTCGCTTGTTCGTTTTCAAGTTCATCTTTAAAATTGATAACAATAAAAATTTTTTGTATATCGTTGGCTAATAAACGGTCTCGCAAAAAACTAATTTCTGACTCAGACAATATTTTAATAGCAGATAATATAAGGATTGCTGCGTCAGATTTTGGGATTATATTATTTGTGACTTGTTCCCGTGCTGGATCCAAGTCATTCGTTCCAGGTGTATCAATAATCGTTACACCACTTGAACAAAATGACAGTGGATGCCCGAGTTCTGCATATTTAATTGACTTTAAGATTTGCATTTGTTGTTCATACTCTTTTTCAGACTCTTCATCACCTTGTAATGGATCTTTTGGAGCAACTAATTTTTTAAACGTTTCTTCTGAGACGTTCATCGGTTGTTTCTTTTCATTATGA
This sequence comes from Alkalihalobacterium sp. APHAB7, assembly GCF_048323755.1. Lineage (NCBI taxonomy): Bacteria > Bacillati > Bacillota > Bacilli > Caryophanales > Bacillaceae > Alkalihalobacterium > Alkalihalobacterium sp. APHAB7. Next base: position 38,171 of record NZ_JBLWFS010000027.1, on the reverse strand, counting down.
AAATGTAAATGAATAAAAGGATCTTCACTATACGTAATTACGTTAAGTGTTGCAGTCGTTGGTTTTGCAGATGATGGTAATATTCTTTTTCCTAGTAATGCATTAATAAACGTCGATTTACCTCGGGAAAACTCACCGACAACTACTACTTGGAATTGATCTTGCAAGATTTGTTCTTTCAATCCTAAAATCTTTTTATACTCCAGATCGTTTTCCATATCTTTCAGAACAATAGAATAATGATCAAGTTTATCTATTAATTTATTTCGTTCTCGTTTATAACCTTCTAGTGAAAAACTCATGTTTTACCCTCACTTTTTAATAGTCAATCTTTTCAATGATGTCAATGTTGAGTAGTTCTTTAATAAAGAGTTGTCCATTCGTAGTTACTTCTACTAAATAGTCGGCATAGAGTTTTTTATAGTCTCCGGAACCATCCTGGTAGAAATATTCATCTTCAATATAAACGGTTACCTGATAGTGTGTCGGATCATATTCGTGGACAGACTCCACTTCAAAATAGTAATTGGTCATATGCATTTGTTTTTCTAAAGCATTATCAATATAATTCATTGTTGCATTATACTCGTCGGTATTAGAGCTATAAAATGGATCCACATAACTAAATCCTTGTCCATTAAAAGCCTCAACAAAGTAATAGTAATAACTATTCAAGAAATCCGTTATGTCATAATAAGATACGTAGTGAACCGTAGGCACTATAACTTCTTCCTTCTTCGTATTCGTGATGGTAATGTCTTGAATCTCTAACCGCCTGTCCACATTTACTTTTACTTTATATTCTTTAATTCGTTCATAAAGAATTTTTTGACCTTCAGCATCTATAAACGTAAACTCTTCATACGACGTACCTACATATAGGTTAGTGCTAATTTTGTTTAAATCTGTAATTTCAAACCAATCCGAATCAAACGTTAGTCCTCTTCCAGATATATCGCTTACATATTGGCTTAACTCGTTGTAAGCCGGTCCCCCATATTGCAAGTAAGGTGACACATAGCGGAAGTCCTCATAGTTTAAGGCATAAAAATAATCCGTACGGAAGTCGTTAAGGAACGACACAATGTCCTCCTCTGCAACAGGGACTTCTAATTCGTTTTCATGGAGTAAAGAGTAAGATACGAGTTCAATGATTAAATGGTCATCCGCTAAAAGAGTGAACGTATAAACCAACTGAAAATCTTTTTCAAATCCATCAACCTCATACAACTCTCTCGTTTGAACGATGGCGGTAACTTCGTCGATGTATTCAATACTTTGCATTTCAAATTGTTGTGCATACCCATCGATTACGATGTTGTAATAATCATAAAAAGAGTACCATGCAGCCATTGTCATAAAATCATCATAAGGAAAATCATCAGCGTAGCTATAGTTAGATTTCGTGTGATGTAATTGGTTTAAGTAATTAGCAAAATCGTCTCCACTATACAACTCATCTATTGTTGGCTCTGGCATTTCCTCTATTACATCAGAGGTCGTAGCTGTATACGTAATAGGTGCAGGTTCTTTAACTGATTTTGGTGTTGAATCATTGGTGAATGCATAGGTTGCACCGCCCCCGATTACGAGTAATAAAATAGCATATCCAACTACTAAACTTCTTCGTTTCTCAGAAATTTTCTCAAGTTCCTTTGATGCCGTATATACTAGAGTTTCCGGCTCTTGAGGTACTTTTTTGAACAATTCAGAAGGACCAAGACTTTTCATATTAAACTTGTATTCTTTTACTTTTTGTTTTTCATACGTTCTAAGCTTTTGTAAGTACTTCGTAGTTTCTTTTAATGGCAAGTGCTCGTGAAGTGATGCAATATTCGTCAGTAAATATTCACACTCTTTATAAGCCATTAAACTTGTGATTTCTTGATCAGAAAATTGTACCTCATAAATGACGTTATCCTTAAATTGATAGAGCCAGTCAAAAAACGTTTGAATATTACGGACCACATCGTCAGTTAAAATGTCATAATGTTTCTGTTTAGCCTCTAGTTGTTTATTCCATTCATTGACTGCTTGTTTTAATGCTTGAGAATAGCCTAATATATCATTGTTGATAAAACTACTAATCTCTTTTTCTAAAAGAACGAAAGACTTCAGTAGGTTTTGCTGACCTTTTGCTATATCCCTTTTCTGAGTGGAAAGGATTTTATTCGTACGATTAAATTCGTCCTGTTTAGCGATGAAGTTCTGAACTTTTTTCTTTTTAAAATATCTTTTTTGCTCTAATTTTCCCCACTCTTCTTGCAAGTTTTGCCTTTCGCGTTTCTTTTCTTCTATTTGAGTTTCATATTTAGAAAAGCCTTTTTTATATTGATTGATTTCCGGAAGAATCTCATGATCCCATTTGTTATTTATGGAATCAGAACCATCCTGTTCTTTGGTTGTTAGTGATATATGATCAAGTAACCTTTCGATGCCTATAATCGCATCCTCAAACTTTTTCTGATGCTTAGGGGAATTTTTGTCCCAAGCTTTGATAATATCATTTCTTTCATCTTCGAGTTTATTCGTATTCTCACGAAGTGCTTCTAACAGCTTAGCATCATTTTGTACTAATGATTGAATGAGTGGAAGAAAGCGATGCAGTGCAAGTACTGATTTCTCCTCTAATAAATGCTCGTTTAATTGTTTTAATGGAACTGCTAGTTTTTGAAAAATACGTTCTGCCTTTTTACTTGCCAACTCTTCAAAGCTTTTAAATAAATCGTCTATTTCTTTCCAATTACTCCATTCTAAAAGCTCGTTATCGTTTTCCATTTTTCCTTGAAGAGCTTCTCGAGCGGATACACCGATAAGGCGGTCAACGAGAGGATGAAGTTTTCGGTAATTAAAGTCTAGAACGTCTTCTAGATCACCTTCATCATCATCATGCATATCAATACCGTTGACTATCGGTATCGGTTTAATTTTATGTTCATATAATTTTCTTAGCCATTCTACTTCTGTATTCGTACCTACATTTCGATAAGAAAATAACCAAATGGCGACATCCGCTCGTTTTAAAAATCGTTCCGTAGCATATGTATGGTGTTCATGGCTAGAATTTAACCCTGGTGTATCGACAACGGTAAATGTCTTTAACAATTCAATTGGTAATTGTAATTCAATAAAAGAAAGTTGTTGTCTTACCTGAGAAAACTTTCCGCTTCGTTCTGCAGTTAGTTGTTCTAACCATTCTTCATTGTATTCCTTGATCGTACCGTCTAAAAAATGAGCTAAAACTTTCTTTTGTTGACCATATGTTAATTTGGTTACAACCGCAGTCGCTGGTGTTACGTCAGATGTTACAATTTCACTACCTAATAAGGCATTTATAAAAGTAGACTTACCGGCCTTAAATTCTCCAGCAATCATTACGATCAATTCATCATTTAAGTCTTCTTTAATCGTTTTTAGTTCTTCCCTAATCGAAGTATAATGGTCTTTAGTCATAGAAAGATGAATCCAATTGTCTAAAGCCTTCGATAGTTGTTTCTTCCATTCCATTGATGTTCGCTCCAATCCAAATACTCCAGTTGGATTTATTTTCGTTTGATCGTTTTAAGTTTTAATTAGATGCGCATGATATTTTTTATTTATTTTGATTCACTAATTAATTTTAATTCTATAGTACTATACATGCTTATATAATTTTGTAGAATCTTGTCGAACGAAAAGTTTTTTGCTGATTTGTGCATAGTTCTTTAGAATGACAATGATTGTTTTTTATTTATTTGTTCATAAAAAAGAGTACAAATCATCGTTGACTTGTACTCATGTAATATAGGCTTGTCTCAGCGGAAATTTATCCTTCTTGTCCCACTTCTTCTATGTATGTATTAAATTTCGCTTCTACTTGCTGCCATTCTTCGTCGCTTAATTCATCAAAGAAAAGCGTTCCTTCTTCGTCTTCAGTATAGCTGAAAGAGATAATGTTTGGATCTTTGTTTGGGTCCTCTAGATCTGCGCTCAGACCTGCTACTAAATAGTGTTTCGCCTTTAATTCACACGTATAAAGTACTTCATACAGCTCTTCGTTGTCTTCATCTCCGAAGTATAATTGTTCGCCAATTTCAACAGTCATTTTGGTTTCCCTCCTTTTCTTTAGTATGTTTCATTGTACGACTATCTATCATTAAAAAGAAAGTGATTATTGTTCATCATTCCTTGTCTGCATCGTATATACCTTTTTTATCTTCTCCTCGAGTGCATCTAAGTGAACGAACCTCGCTTCTCTGATGTATTCTTTCTCCTCAATAAATAAAATCATCGCAGGCACTGTAAAAATCGAAAATCGACCAGCAATTTCTTCGACGTCATCCGCGTTGATAAACCCTAGTTGGATAAGCGGAAATTGTTGCAGCAATTCCTTCACCTGCGGTAGTAACGCATGGCAAACTCCACAATTCGTACGAGAAACATATATAAAACTAAATCGATGTTCTTTTAAAAATGTTTCGACCATGTCGAGTGATGTTAACTCCCTCATTTTTCCCTCTCCCTCCGGTACCAGGTACCTTTAATGCTGTAAAGTGCTAATTTCATTTGTGTTACTTTGTTTAGTTTAGAAAAGTAAAAAACACAGTAATGTCTCTAAGAACCGCTGCGTTGTATTTCTTATATTCATTTTAAGCGTTATTGAGAGAAAATAGTTAATTAATTAAATATTTCCTTTAAGTTTTTCACCTGTAGTAAAGTCAACTTCAAGTTCCAATTTCCTAACATCATGACTTGAGATGTTCAACGTCGCTAAAATCCGCTCCATTGCTTCTTTAGGATGCGTATTAGCGTCGAGTGCTATTTCCGAAACAAGGTTTTGTATTTCTTCTATTGCCTCTCTCCCTCTTTTCTCTCGTTTTCCCTCTGCAGTTTTGGTTTCTACTTCAGCTGATTCTTCTTCATTTTTTTGTTTGTATTCCATATCAATTTCATCATCATTAACTAAATCTATCTCTAATTCAAATTCTAGGATATGACCGAGCGCTGTTGCTTGTCCTAGTTCGTCGGCTGTCGTTGGATCATCTCCAACGGTCTCTTCCAACTCTACTGTTTCTTCATGAGTGACTTCGTCATTCACTATCTCCTCATTGGTACCAACATCTGCTCCACAGCCTAACATAACAAAAGAGATTAAGGTAGTTATTGTTAAAAAGATTACCTTCTTCATCCTCATATTCACCACCATTTTTTGTTTAGTATGTAATTTCTAACTGTGATTATTCTAAAAAAACGGTACCAGGCACCTTTACTACAGTACTGTAGTAAAGGTGCCTGGTACCCGTATATTTATTTATATTGTGGTTTTGTAGATGTTTAGGCCGTTTTCGATCAGTGATGTTAGTTGGCTGTTGTTTTTGCTCAAGGATTCTAGGTCAGCAAACATTGCTTTTTCTAGTTCTGGCAACCACTCGTTATGATGCAGAACTTCGGCGATTTCTAAGCGCAATAGCCAATCATTTGGATATTGGGTTTGAAGCTCTTCCGCTACTTTTTCAATCGCAGTAGTTGGGTTTTCAGAAGTACCCGCTCTTATATCGCGAATGGTTTGGTATAACGCATCTAATTCAGTTTGTTCTTGATTATGTGTAATTTTGCTAGTCGTCTCTTCATCATCCGAATAGTACGCTTCACCATCGGCTGCTCCTGCAAACACAGAAGTCACTTTTTCGCCGACCGCCATATCGTACATACCCCAAGCTGGGTCGAATAGTACTTGCTCGCCTAATGTAACCGAACAATTCTTAAACGAGATCAGCACGATACTTCCGTCTTGCTTGGTGATTGCTGTTACTATACCTTTCACTTCAACTCCACTTTCAAAATGGAGCTCACTTTGTTGACCAGCAACAATACCGAGTTCGTTAAGTTCATTTTCTGTTAAGGCCTCAAGGGGCTTGCTCGTACCTTTTAACTTGCCAACAGGAGCACCAAACCCATCTTGGTGAGTTTCTGTTCCATGACCATCAAGTTGACGGTTATTGAAAGCTAATGCTGTTGGGCCTAATGTCTTAATGTAAGTCGGGTCATTTTTGTCATCTGTGATCATATCGTTAATGACCCCAGTAACTTGTAGACCTGAACTGTAGACAGCTGTGGCCACATTTGCCGACTGGATCGCTTTTTCTAGGCTTTCTGTTCCGCCCTTCATAAAGGCCATTTCTTCAGCAAACTGTTTGAGGCCTTCGATTAATTGTTCGAAGTCAGTGCATACAAATAATTGTGGTTGTGGTTTGGTTATATCAAAGCCTGTTTGAATGATCGTTTCAAGGTCAAACGGAACTTTTTTAACGTCAGGGCTTAAGATGTTACCACCTTCTGATACAGAAGATAACAGCCCTGCACCATAAATTTTCGGATCTTCTAGAGTACCAATTAAGCCATATTCAACGGTCCACCAGTATAAACGACCGATTTTCTCAGCTTCAGAAACCCCTGTTATTAGTTTTGATTTTTCGTCAACTTGCTTTTTTGCTTCTGCAATTTCAGCTTCCGTCGCTTCACCTTTTTCCAGGAGATTGGAGTAATGACGAACTGCTTCAAACACGTCATGCTCTTCTTTGGTTGCAATCGCTTTTTTACCGATTTCTCCAAATAGCTTCACGTACTCGGAGTACTTTCCGTTACATAGTATTGGTGCATGCCCAGCCGCTTCATGGATCATATCAGGAGCTGGTGTATATTGAATATTTTCTAGTTTTCTAATTTCTGCTACGACAGGTAGGATGCCGTTCGCTTGGAATTCAAAAAAGGCAACGCCAGGAATAAAACCATCGATTGTCGCCGCTCCCCATCCAAAAGGAGCTAAACATTGATTCATTTCACTCACATCTGGAATTCTTTCAGTATAGATTCCCGATGCTTGTAATCCTTCGGTATAAGCTTCATGCGCCAAGTCTTTTAATGTGTGGTGATTTTGACGCATGACATATCGCCACACCGCATGATTGATCGCTGTATAGCTATCGTAGTTTTGTTCTATTGTATACTTCCTTAAATGTTTTGGTACTGTTCTCGTTGCCATTTTTTCACACCCTTCTGAAACATACGCCAACGCTTTTTAGCGTTAAAGCATTATACTATAATAACATATCGGTTTAATATCAATATGTCAAACATTTTTAATTGTTTCATAGATGGCGTCATACTGTTCTGCTAGTTTTGTGTCTAACGGCGTTATCCCATTTTCTTTCCATGAAGATAACCGGACACGGACTAATTTGTAATCAATCGCAATGAACGGATGATGATTGATTTCCTCTGATGCCTTGGCGATTTCTTGGACGAAATCGACTCCATTGAGATACTCTTTAAACCGATATTTCTTCTCGATCCATTTTTCATCGACTAACTGCCATCCTTGACGGCTTTCTAAAAATTGCTGCAATTCTTGTTCGGTTAATTTTTGCACAGTCATCCTCCTAATTTTGCGAAATAGTTTTCACGCTTGTTTTCAATTGTAAATGTAGTTTTGAAGAATTTCCATGCCAAGGTACTTTTAGATATAAGTTTTGGCTCGAAGTAGAAATTATTGTTTTGGCTTACACAGTAAAATTGTAGCGTCATTCTTCGCATCACGTCTCACTTGAGAGAATGTTTTAATGGAAAGATGCGGTGTGCTAAAAAGTGTCATTTAATGAGTAATTTAGACTTCGCATAACATAGTGAGAGTTTAGGATTTATAAATCTAGAGTACGCCGATATATCAGAAGTTACGCCGATAAAATCAAAGTTGCGCCGATATTTTGCGATTTACGCCGATATCGATCTTGCGCCTTGCCCTAACTAGGAGTTAGGACTCTATGAAGCCTCATCTTCTGCCTAACTCCAGCCATGAACTTACTTCCAACTATATTTGTACTCGACATCTTCATAGTTTTGGGCTTGTTTGACGACGCGTAACGGTCTAAACGTGTCGATCATGACGGCAAGTTCAAGTGTTTCTTTCTTCCCGATACTCGCTTCAATTTTTCCTGGATGAGGGCCGTGCGGAATACCTGACGGGTGTAAGGTCATCGACCCTTCACTAATGCCTTTGCGGCTCATGAAATTTCCTTTGACATAATATAGAACTTCGTCACTGTTCACATTGCTATGGAAGTATGGCGCTGGGATCGCTTCTGGATGATAATCATACATACGGGGAACAAACGAACAAATGACGAAATTGTTTCCTTCAAACGTTTGGTGGATCGGCGGCGGCATATGAATGCGCCCTGTTATTGGTTCGAAATCATCGACATTAAAAATATACGGGAACAAGTAGCCGTCCCAACCAACCACATCTAATGGATGGTGATTAAATGTATGAGCGTGCATAAACCCTCTTGACTTCGTCCTCACTTCATATTCGTTTTGATCATCATGCGTTTCTAATGTTTCTGGACCGTGGAAATCTCGCTCACAAAATGGACTATGCTCTAGTAGTTGTCCGTGTGCATTTCGATAGCGCTTCGGTGTGGAAATCCAGCTATTCGTTTCAATGACTAAAAATTTGGCATCCCCTTCGCTTGGTACGACACGGTAAATCGTCCCGATCGGAATGACAATATAATCCCCAGGTTTATACGTTAACGTGCCAAACATTGTCTCGACTTTCCCTGTACCGTAATGAACGAACAGCACTTCGTCTCCGTCTCCGTTTCGGTAAAAAAAGTCCATCGGCTCTGTCGGATTTACGACGCCAATGAGGACATCTTCGTTACCTAGCAAATAATGCCTTCCCATAACAGCGTCCGTTTTTTCCGTATATTGATGAGAGTAAAAATGACGGTGAGCCAAATCAGCTTGACCCTCGTAATGAACGCTGCAATCCTTTAATAGCTCGGATTTAACGATACTTGTCGGCGGATAATGATGATATAAAATGGATTGAATACCCGAAAAGCCTTTCGTTCCCATCACTTGCTCCCGGTATAACGTTCCATCCTCCTTTTTATACATCGTGTGGCGTTTGCGAGGAATGTCTCCCATTTGCTTATAAAATGGCACGGTAAAACCCTCCTTCTATGACGTGTTTTACTACTACTATATTAGGACTGGAAGAATTCGCCCGGTCACTTCTCCAAATCCAATCCGATACCCGTTTCCCTGACACCAACCGGTCATCGTAATTTCATCTTCATCTTTTAACCACACTCGCTGTTCTCCATTGTCTAGCTCAATCGGGTCTAATCCTCGCCATGTTAACTCTAGTAAACAACCACGCTCATGTTTATTCGAACCACTAATCGTACCGGATGCGAGTAAATCACCTGGTCGGAGGTTACATCCCGCTACCGTATGATGGGCAATTTGCTGAGCCATACTCCAGTACAGATAACTAAAATTGGTAGAAATGATCTTTTGGGGTTGGTCCATCTCTTTACCTTTTAAATAGACTTCAAGATGAATATCGAACGTACTTGGTCCCTCTTTTTGCAAGTAAGGTAAAGGAGCTGGATCTTGTTTTGGACCTTCCGTACGAAATGGTTCAAGCGCCTCAAGTGGAACAACCCACGGAGAAATCGAGGTCGCGAAACTTTTTGATAAAAACGGTCCGAGTGGCTGATACTCCCATGCTTGAATATCGCGGGCGCTCCAATCATTTACTAACACGAGCCCGAATATTTCTTCTTCAGCAGAAGCGGCAGAAATCGGTTTGCCCCGTTCATTTCCAGGGCCGATAAACCAGCCCATTTCAAGCTCGATATCTAGTTGTTGACTCGGCCCAAAAAGTGGTGCGTCCACATCTTTCGGTTTCATTTGTCCTTTTGGCCGGTGGATATCTGTGCCACTGATCACGACTGAGCTAGATCGTCCGTGATAGCCGACAGGTAAGTGTGTCCAGTTTGGCATTAACGCATTTTCTTTTCCTCTAAACATCGTCCCGACATTGGTTGCGTGTTCCTTTGAGGCATAAAAGTCTGTATAGTCGCCGATTTGTGCGGGTAATAGGAGTTCCACATCACTCTGTTTTCGTATTGCTGCTGTCCGAAGCTCCATTTGATCTCGTAAAGTCGGTTCTTTTTCATGTAATAAAGATTGTAGTTTCCGCCGTACCTTTTTCCAGACGTCTTTTCCTAATGCCATGAACGCATTAAGAGATGGTTCGGCAAAAATTGCTTCTTCAGGTAAACCGGTACCTTTTAAAAGCCCAGCACCTTCTACTACAGAAAGATCTAGGACGTATTCACCGATAGCGACACCAACGCGGGGCTTTCCGCCATCTAAAGGCCTAAATATACAATAGGGTAAGTTCTGTAATGGAAAATGAGAGTCCGGCTCAACAGGAATAAAAGATTTCAACATCTATAAAAGCCCCTCCTATACTAGATCATATTCAGCTTTCGCAGGTCTTCTAGCGGTTCATCAAAGCTGCAGCTTCCGTACGAACATAGTGCATACTGTCGAACGTAATTAATGTCAGGGACGTTGACAAGATGCCCCTTCCAACTCACTCCTTCTTCAGTTAATGTGAAATGAGATGGGTCTTCATCTGCAATCACTTCAGCAAGAGCCTCCACACTGCATGTGTTCGTTCGTGCAAGCATCCCAGCTGTAAAAATATTTAGGAACCCGTGCATGGAGGTGTTCACTTCATCTCGGTACATACGGATTGGATGATGAAGGCCCGCGGTGAACTTCTGGGAAATATCCCGCTCAGCACAAGCGTGCAGGACGGTTGCTACTTGTTGTGGCGTTGGGAATGCATCAGCAGTAACTCCACCTGTACGGAGTTTCAAGCCCATACGTATACCGTCCTTATTATTGTGGATGGCGATTTCGTTTAATGTAAGAAGCATTTTTTGATACCATTGTTCATCTAGTGGCACCGTTACTTCACAAAACAGTTGTAAACTGTACTTTTCTATAAAACTTGAAATTTTTTGAAGTAGCTGACGATTAGGTACAACAGGGGGAATCGGCAGTTCCAATACTTTGACTTGCGCAACTTCTCCGTGCTTCTTGTGAAATGATTGAATTTTTTCTAAGTCAAAAGCAAGCCGCTCAAGGCATTGTTCACTGTCAACGGTTTTTTGTCCAATCGCTGAAACAGGTAAAGGATTTTTCTTTGAAAAAAGAGACATGTAAGGGTCAAGCTCTTCTAACCTACTAGCAGGAATGATAAAGTGACCTAGCATCCACGCATCCTCATCCTTTTGATACGAGGCATAATTATGGATCGCCTGCTCTAATGGCAGTTGCGCTGGTGGGAATAGTCCTGCGTAATCAATTAGGTTTGAAAAGAACTGCAGTGTGCTAGAATTTTGCTTTTGTGTTTCACTACGGTTGTTCTCTTTTACCATTAGTCCTCCCTCCTTTAGTTTGTTTAATCAATCTTTGGAGTAACGGAAGATAAAAATCTGTGTCATTTTGGTTACTCCTTAGTTTGAACAGTCAGAATGGGCTCCTATATCAAGTTTTATCGCTTTCGTTGTTCGATCATCCTAACCTTTTCCTTAAGGGTACACCAAATACCCTTTTTGTTTAGCGTGATCTCCTAGTATTTTCCTCTAGCGCAAGCACTCCCTCTCCCTCACATTGGTTAGAGGAATCTCATACTTGCCTTATCAAATGCTCTCTTTAGCCACTACTATCTCCTTTTAAGACCCCTTCTTTATATCTATACCGTGTTACTGATTAAATATTTCCACGTCGTTCTTGTTCCCGTTCAATGGACTCAAATAGGGCTTTGAAGTTTCCTTCTCCGAAGCCTCTTGCTCCTTTTCGCTGGATGACCTCAATAAAGAGTGTCGGTCTATCAACAATCGGTTTTGTGAAAATTTGCAGCAGATAGCCTTCATCATCACGATCTACTAAAATACTAAGTTCTTGTAGTTTTTTTAAATCTTCATCAATGTCACCGACACGCGCACTCAGGTCTTCGTAGTAAGTAGCGGGTGTATCAAGGAATTCAATTCCGTTTTCCCGTAAAGCTTTTACGGTCGAAATAATGTCATTTGTAAGTAGTGCTAGATGTTGGACACCTGGTCCATTGTAAAAATCTAAGTATTCTTGAATCTGCGATTTTCGTTTACCTTCTGCGGGTTCGTTGATCGGAAATTTGATTCGTCCTGTTCCGTTTGTCATTACCTTCGACATTAGAGCTGAATAATCTGTAGAAATATCCTCATCATCAAAATGTTTTAAGACCTGAAAGCCAAACACTTTTTCATAATACGTTGTCCACTCTTCCATACTCTCCACATTACCGACCACATGGTCAATGCCGACGAGCCCTGTTGCTGTGGAATGGTTATTTCCTTCATACGTTTGATACCCTGGTAAAAAACAACCGTTATAGTCAACGACTTCAATTAACGTATGAATGGCGTCACCGTACGTCCCGATAATCGCTTTTTTCACTGTGCCGTTTTCATCATTTTCTGTCCAAGGCGCTCGTATCGGAATGCCCCCGCGCTTAACTGCACCTTCATAGGCTTGATCGACACTTGAAACTTTTAAAGCAATATCCTTTGCGCCGTCGCCATGTAATTTTACAAAAGATGCGACCTCGGTATCATCTTTCAGAGATCCTGTTACAACCAATTGGATCGTTTCTTGCTGAAGAACATATGAGACGAGATCGCGACTACCCGTTTCTAGACCTCGATAAGATGTAATTTCAAAACCAAAGGCGTTACAGAAAAAAAAAGCCGCCTGCTTAGCATTTCCTACGTATAATTCTAGGTGATGAATACTTTCCACTGGAAACACTTCATTCTCTGTCTGTTTGTTCACTTCAAATACATTTTTAGCCATAGACAAAAACCTCCCATAAATTACTGAAAATTCAAAATAAAATACACGTTAATTTGTATGATATTAAAATAAAATCACCTTTGCAAGCGCTTACATTACCGCTTAAATTCTTTACATGGTTAAAGAGTCAAGCTTAATTTTTTAGCAAAAACCCTATATTAACGCTGTTTTTTAGTAACAGTACAAAATGGAATTAAATGTTTTTATATAAAATTTTTAATAAAGTTTTCCATAAACCACTGCAATATTTTACTTTTTAAAAAACGGTTCCACAAAAAAGGTAGCTACTAGAGACAAAATTCAATCATCTCTAATAGCTACCCTGTTAGTTTAAGGCTGTGGTGTTTCTGTCGGGACATAACCTTCAAACATACGATCAATATATTCTCTTATATCCTGAAGGGTCTTTCCTTCGTCTTTCAACTCTACGTAAATGTTAGTTAAATCTAAACATACTTGACAAAACTCCCCGTGCTTTTCTAACATTCTTTGTCCACTTTCATTGTAGGTGAAGAAACAGTTGTGATTACTTGTATGGCCGATTTCCCCACACCCGCAAAAGCAAGGGATTTTTTCTAAATCTTGTTGATGTAAAATATTTGTGTTGTATTCATCCACACCGATGATTGGCATCCATTCATCATCATGTTCAAATAAGAATGTTTGGTTTTTAGATTTTTTCTTAAGTAATAATTCCTCAGTTAGAATATCTCCCTCATATGTTTCGGTAACCACTTGGACTTTTTCTACACCATCAAACGATAATAGCGTGAGTGCAATTAATTCTTCCGTTTGTTGTCCAATAGTCGTTCCTAAATATTGATCGAAATCGTTTAACACTCTAACAATTGTCACTCCATCTGCCCCGCCGATCTGATCAAATTTAACGTCATCTGGTATTGGGCTTGATACTTGTTCTGGTAATTCGGTTTTGATTGCTAGAAGTTCTTGAATGGCAGAGATACGAGGATAGCGAACTTCAGAGTTATATTTAACAAATCTAGGAATCTCTACATATTTTCCGTCAGCATCATCCACAGCAAAAATTGAAATCAATACGCTATTTTCTTGATTGGTATTGCTTTGTGGAATGATAGGGTCAACCTCATTTGTTTTTAAATACTCAATCGCTTCCCTGTACGGATTAAGGTCTGGCTCTTTTTCTAATCTCTTTAACTCTTCACCATTACTATTCAAAAATAATACTGTCGGGTGTTCTTTTACTCCATAGTCATTCACAACATCTACATCATGAATTACGTTATACTCGATAAAATTCAAATCTGTAAATTCTTCTTCTAATTCTGATAGAATCTCTTTTACATTGTCACAACCAGTACATCCTTCCAAAGCAAACGAAGCAATTTGGATTAACTCGGTTTTAGAGTCTTTAGAGTCTTTTGAGTCTGCACTCACAGACGCGCTTTGGTCATTCGTCGAGCACCCTATTAGAATAATGATCAACAGTGCAACGCCAATAAAAATTAGAAATGGTTGAATTCTCATGTTGTAACCCCTGCCTTTTATATCATCTTTTTGATCTTATTGCTCTTGAAGTAAAAATACTATTTAAATTTAAAGGAATTGTGAAGAACTTCACAAATAATGTTGCTATTTGGTGAACATTTACTTTAACTGCACTTCTTAAGTTTTTCTCATTAAAAGTTTTGTCTATAATATTACGGAAACATGAGAATACGGTTACCTAACTCCACTCTAGAACCGTTTTTTCGCATCTAATTGTACTTATCATCGTCTAGAACACGACCAAAAATGAAAAGACCGCACAACAGCGGTCTTTTTTCTTACGATCATGAAGTTTTATAATTCCGTGCGCAAATCCCACAACTCAGGGGAAAATGCGCTGGTCTATTACTTTTTTCAAATAGTTCACTCCGGAAGATCCACCGGTTCCCATTTTGAAGCAGATGAAAAAATGCGGACACTTTCATTGACATGTTAGTGACTACTTAATTCCCACCATCTCTACGCGCTTGAAGCTGTGCAAGGATGTCTGTGTAATGTTTATCCACTTTAAATAACCAAAGGAGGATAACTTGAATGACTCCTAGAGCGAGTGGAATATAAAGATTTAATGCGAGGATCATGGTCATGGCTGAAGCTGATTGTTCAGCGGCGCCTCCAATATATCCGCCAAATCCTAGTAACCAACCAATAAGCGCTAGACCGATACCCGTACCTACTTTTGTTCCAAAACTCGCCCCGCTATTGATCAGTCCTTCTGTTCTCAATCCTGATTTTAATTCACCATACTCAATCGTGTCATTAATCATAGCAAATATTAAAGCGATGCCAGGCATTACACCAAAACCTACTAATACGTGACCTGATAAAAAGATCATCAAGTTTGTAGGGTCAATGAGCTTGATCATTTGTCCTGTAATAAAGACAAGGGCACCAACTAAAGCAACATTACGCTTTCCAAACTTTCTAACGATTGGCCCGAGGAATAATACCCCAATTAGCATCGGTAAGGCTGAAGATAGGCCAATCAATGGAAAGTAATTAATATTCCCAATAATGTATTGAGCATAATACAAGGCTCCTCCTTGCGTTAAACCGATTGTTGCGTAATACGTGAGACAGAATCCAGTAATGATTAACCAATATTTATTTTTAAACAATGCTTTAAATCCAGCTTTAAACGGAATTTTTTCACTATCTTTTTCCTGAACAACGACGGAAGCTCTTTCTTTTACAAAAGCAAATGTTACAAAAAGAGAGACTATGGTAAGAACCCCATATAGAACAGCGAGCATCGTCCACCCGATCTTTGCTGCTAACGGTTGGGTTAATGTAACGACAAGGAGATTTCCGGTTAAAATAAAAATGGCCGCATAAATATTGGATAAAGACCGACTATGCTGGTGTTGCGTCATGACTCCAAGTAATGTTTTATATGGAATCGAGACAGCCGTGTACACAAAGACAAATAATAGGTAGGTTATATAGGCGTAGACGACTTTCCCTGTTGTTCCTACATCAGGTACTGAAAACAGTAAAACCGTCATGATCCCAAGTGGAACGGACATCCATAAGATCCACGGTCTTGCTTTTCCGTATTTTGACTTCGTCCGATCGACTAATGAACCCATGCCTAAATCGGTAAAACCATCAAATAATCTAGCTACTAACATAAGTGTACCAACGACTCCGGCTGCAATTCCCGCTACATCTGTATAGAAATAGGTTAAAAAAGATCCCATTAAACTCCAAACAGCAAAGATACCGAAGCTGCCAACACCATAGGCCCACATTTCTTTTTTCTTCGGTTTTTCGACTTCAACAACCTTATTTTCATGGCTTAGATTTTTTGCTAACATTCGCAACTCTCCTTTTCTTTGAGACTTGATCTCATCAATATTCAGTCACAACACATCTAGAAAACCTATAAATGTAAGGGCTTACAAAGTTTTTTAGTAGAAAAAGAGAGGGATGAATTACTATAAAAAAGCAAATTAATAACTTGCATTTTCAATTAAAATGGCCATTCCTTGTCCCCCGCCAACACACAAGGTCGCGATTCCATACTGTTCGTTTTTTAACTGCATTTCATAGATCAACGTCGTTATGATCTTACAACCTGTCGCACCTAGAGGGTGTCCAAGGGCAATCGCTCCCCCGTTAACATTCACTTTTTCCCGGTCTAGGTTGGCTTCTTGAATAACAGCAAGAGCTTGTGCGGCAAATGCTTCATTCAGTTCGATTATTCCGACTTCGCTCAAGTTGATTCCGGTGCGTTTAAGTAATTTATCAATAGCTGGGACTGGCCCAATTCCCATCACTTCAGGAGACACACCGGCTGTTGCCCAATCGACAATACGTGCGAGCGGCTTTAAACCTAACGACTCCGCTTTGTTCGACGACATCATCACAACCGCCGCTGCTCCATCATTTCGACCACAGGCGTTTCCTGCTGTTACAGTACCGTTCTCTTTAAAAACAGGTATTAATTTTGATAATGACTCAGTCGTTGTTCCTGGTCTTGGGAATTCATCATGTGCAAATGTAAAACTCCGTTTTCTCTCTTTGATTTCAACAGGAACAATCTCGTCAACAAAACGACCTTCTTCAATGGCTTGTGCTGCCTTTTGTTGACTTTCAAAAGCGAATTGATCTTGAGCCTCTCTTGAAATGTTGTATCGTTCGGCCACATTTTCAGCGGTGATCCCCATGCCTAAATGACTTCCATAGACCTCTTGTGGTTGTTGGCCATTTTCCAAGTTGGAATCTATTAATTTCGGATTCCCTTCTTCAAAACGAGAGTTTCTTAAATAGATAGGGGCTCTACTCATGTTTTCCGTACCTCCCGCAACTACAACATCGGCTTGCTTTGATAAAATTTGTTGCACGCCTGAAACCATCGCCTGCATTCCTGAAGCACATAGCCGGTTTACTGTAAATGCAGTTGCTGTATCCGGAACACCCGCGCGTAAGGACGCTACTCGGGCCACATTGGATGACTCAGTCGTTTGCCGAACTTCTCCTAAAATAACCTCATCGACTAGATTAGGAGATAGTTGAGCTCTTTTTAAGGACTCTTGGATAACAATGGCTCCTAACGTACCTGAATTTACTCCTTTTAACGATCCACCAAAACGTCCTACTGCTGTTCGAACGGCACTTACAATCACAATGTCGGTCATTCAATTTTCCCCCTTTTCACTTGGTGATTAACGGTATTCTTTTCGTAGTTGAGCTGAGATGATGTTCTTTTGGATTTCAGATGTCCCCTCATAAATGCGGGTAATCCGTGCATCCCGAAAAAATCGTTCAATGGGATAATCCGCAATATAGCCAATGCCACCGTGAATTTGGACCGCTTTATCAGCGACTCTGTTGTAAACTTCGGAACCGAAGAGCTTTAACATCGCGGCTTCTTTGATCAATTTTTCTCCTTCATCCACCATCCAAGCGACACGGTATGTAAAGGAACGAAGCGCCTCGATTTCCATCGCCATTTCAGCTAACATATGAGCCACAGCCTGATGCTCGATAATGGGGACGTTAAATTGTTTCCGTTCCTCCACAAATTCCATACATAAATCCAATAGCTTTTGACAAGACCCTAAGTTTCTTGCGGCTAGGCCAGCTCTTCCATTTGCGAGAATTTTAAGTGCATTCACATACCCCTGTCCTTCTTCACCTAACACATTTTCAACAGGAACCTCACAGTTATCAAAAAAGAGTTCAGCTGAATGAGAACCTTTTAACCCCATTTTCTTTTCGATGGCGCCAACTTTAAACCCAGGAAAATCTTTTTCTACAATAAATGACGTGATCCCTTTTGCTCCTTTGGATGCATCAGTTACAGCCATGACAGTAAAAATGTCTGCAATCGGGGCATTCGTTATATAATGTTTGGATCCATTTAAAATGTACTTATCTCCCTGCTTTACAGCGGTTGTTTTTAAATTGGTCGCATGTGAACCTGCACTTGGTTCTGTTAACGCAAAGGCACCAATCATCTCTCCTCGTGCCATAGGAGGCAGGTACTTTTTCTTTTGTTGTTCATTGCCCATTTCTACTATACCGACCGTCCCAATTCCGGTATGAGCGCCAATGAGAGTTGTATAACCATTGTGTGTTTTTCCTATTTCTTCATATAAGGCACACTTTCCTACCATTCCGATCCCAAGTCCGCCGTACGCTTCAGGGATACTTAATCCAAATAGCCCTAACTCTTTTGACATATCTACAATAGAAGAAGGAATTTCATCTTCCTCTTCAATTTGCATCGCTAATGGTTCGACTTCATTCTTAATAAAGTCGCGTATGTTTCGCTTTAAAAATTGAATATCTTCACTTAATCGAAAATCCATCTGACTCCCACCTTATGAATACGAATAAAATCCTTGCCCTGTTTTTCTACCAAGTCGACCAGCCTTTACATACTTCACTAAAATTGGACATGGGCGATATTTCTCGCCAAGTGTTTGGTGCAGATATTCCATATTTCGAAGCCGCGTATCGAGTCCAACTAAATCCGCTAACTCCAATGGACCCATTGGATGATTTAAACCGAGCTTCATCGCTTTATCGACATCTTCAACGGTTGCGACTCCTTCCATAACCATATTCATCGCTTCGTTGCCAATTAGACAATTCATTCGACTCACCGCAAAACCAGGGAATTCATTGACTCTGACACATTCTTTTCCCATTTGTGTTCCGACTTCCATTACACGTTCGATCGTCTCTTCCGACGTTTCTAACCCGCATATCACTTCAATTAATTTCATCTTAGGAACGGGATTAAAGAAATGCATCGCAATGCACCGGTCTGGCCTTTTCGTTTGGGCAGCAATTTCTGTAGGACTCATGGTGGATGTATTCGTTGCTAAAATGGTATGCGGTGCTGTTATTTCATCGAGTTCCCTAAAGATCTTTGTTTTCAAATCCATCACTTCGAGTACTGCTTCAATCACGAGATCAGCTTCCTCTGCAGCAACGCGTAAGTCGGTCGTATATAAAAGTTTATTCAACACTTGGTCAGCATCTTTTTCCGTAGTCAAACCTCTTAAAAGAGCTTTTTCTAGTTGAGTCTTGATATAGGTTTCTGCTTCTTTTAAAGATTCTTCATTTATGTCATAGAGATGGACCTGGAAACCAGCTAATGCCGCTGCATAGCCGATCCCTCGTCCCATCGTCCCTGTTCCAATAACTGCAATGGTGTTTATCATGTCCCACCTCTTACCTGAAAATTTTATGATCCTATGAAGTTCGGTTTTCGTTTCTCTAAAAAGGCTTTTGTCCCCTCTGCCTTGTCTTCGGAAGCGAATAGGATCGCTTGTGATAGTTTTTCAATCATTAATCCCGTTTTCAGACGATCAGATTTTGATAGGTCATTCCGACTTCCCCCTTCAACATTACTAATTAATTGTAAGCGTAAAAGCCTTGCCCTGTTTTTCTTCCGAGTTCTCCTCGTTCTACTTTTTCTACGATTAATGAAGATGGTTTATCTGCCTCATCACCAGACTTCGCATACCTCTCCATTCGGACATTATAGTGAACATCTAATCCGGTTAAGTCGATCAAAGCAAAGGGGCCGATCGGATGATTGAGAGCTTTCGTACAAGCTAAATCGATTTCTTCGGCAGTAGCAATCTCATTTTCTAGTAAATAAATGGCTTCATTCATTATTTTTCCTAGTATTCGGTTCGCAACAAATCCGCTAATTTCTTTTTGTAAAAGAATCGGCGTTTTGTTCAGACGTTTCGAGAGAGCCATCGTGATTTCGGCTGTTTCATCTGAAGTATGGGGACCTTGAACAACTTCGACGAGATCCATTACGAGTGCTGGATTAAAAAAGTGCATATTACAAACTTTTTCTGGACGGTTCGTCGCAGGAGCAATTTCCGAACTGACAATGGTCGAACTATTCGTAGCTAAAATCGTATGAGGAGGAGCGAGTTGATCTAGTTGCGCGAACAATTGCCTTTTGATATCTAATTTCTCAACAATCGCTTCAATAACGAAATCGGTGTCACTGACTGCCTCTTTTAAATCAGTTGTAAAGGAAAGTCTAGCAAATGCTTCTTCTACTACTTGTTCTGTTAATTTCCCTTTTACGATCCGTTTGTTCATTTGAGAGTTTAAGAGAGCCTTTGCTTTTTCCAAGCTTTCGAATTGAATATCTTGTAACGTTACTTGGTAACCTGATAGCGCACAAACCATCGCAATTTGCGAACCCATCGCTCCAGAGCCGATGACACTTATTTTCCTCAAATCATCAATCTTCATCTGATTTCCCCCTTCGTATGTAAGGCTGTTTCTTCAGCAATTAAATTTTGTCTTAGTATTTTTCCGACAGCAGTTTTCGGTAGTTCTTTTCTAAATGTAATTTGTTTAGGAACTTTATAAGCGGCTAAACGTTTTGAGCACCAATCGACGATTTCAGCTTCAGTGACCGTTAAGTCCTCATCTTTTAAAACAAGGACCGCTTTCACCGTTTCCCCGCGGTAGGCATCCGCGACACCGAATACACAAGCTTCTGAAACGGCCGGATGTTGATACAAAACATCCTCTACTTCTGTTGGATATACGTTGTACCCACTAGCGATAATCAAATCCTTTTTCCGGCCAACAATATAAAAATAACCATCTTCATCCATCTTCGCTAAGTCACCGGTGTATAACCATTTATCCCGAATGGCCATCATCGTTTCACTTTCGTTGTTCCAATAGCCTTTCATCACTTGAGGACCTTTAATGATGAGCTCACCCACTTCACCAGGAGGTAGTTCAGTTGTTCCTGTTTCACGATCTACGATTTTGCTTTCAGTGTTAGGAATAGGAATTCCGATACTCCCAGCTTTTTTTAGACCGGTCACTGGATTTCGATGCGTAATTGGCGCTGCTTCTGAAAGACCGTAGCCCTCAACGATCGCTGCACCGGTTTTGGCTTCAAATTCTTTCATCGCTTCAACTGGCATTGGCGCAGACCCGCTATTACAAACTTTCATGCTCGATAACAGTTCTTTGGATGCCCTAGGATGCCGGAGTAAGGCGATATACATCGTCGGTACTCCGGGAAAGAAGGTAGGTCGATACTTTTCCATATACTCTAACGTCTGTTCAATCGTAAATCGTTTCATACAAATAATCGTTCCCGCTCCAAAAATGGTTAAGTTCATCGCACCTGTCATCCCATACACATGGAAAAACGGGGTGACACTTAAAATCCGTTCACCGGGCCTTTCAAAAAAGCCATCGGAAAACACAAAACTTTGATGCACGTTCGCGATGAGATTATAATGTGTAAGCATGACGCCTTTGCTGCGTCCTGTTGTTCCCCCTGTGTATTGCAAAACGGCGACATCTTCTTTTGGATCAATGTCTACTTCTGGAAGATCAACATGGTTCGTTTCAAGGATCATTGGATAAAAACTTTGCTCGCCCTCGAATACCATTTCCTTTGTAACGTAAATCGGTCTAATAATATCCACGTTTGGAAGCGCATTGATTTTAGGTCGCTGGATATCATTTCCGACAAACCATCGTGCCTGAGAATTTTCAAATAAGTATTCAAGCTCGCTGGATTGATACAGAGGGTTCACTTGAACAACGATTCCACCTAAGCGAAGAGCTGCGTAGTATGAAATGATATATTCCGCTGAATTCGGAAGCATCACCGCTAATTTATCCCCTTTTTGAAAACCTGACTGATGAAGAGCTACTGCAAATCGGTCCGTATACTTTTTTAACGTTTCGTACGTCCATTCTTTCTTTTCATCAATCACCGCTAATTGATCGGGATAGTCAATTGCCGTTCTTTCTAGCAATTGATAGACGGATATGGACGGAATTTCTAATGTCTCAGGAACACCTTCCGGATAGAAATTCAACCATCTGCTTTTTAACAAATTGTTCCCTCCTTAATGTTCATCTAAAATATGGCGCGCTATAATCATCTTTTGGATTTCATTTGTACCTTCATAGATTTTCGTAATACGGGCATCACGGTAAAATCTTTCAATAGGGTATTCAGACACGTAACCCATGCCTCCATGAAGTTGAACAGCTTGGTCAGCGACCTTATTAAAGACGTCAGTGGCAAACATTTTCGCCATCGAGGCTTCTTTAATCGCTTTTTTTCCTTCGTCAATTAATCGGGCAGCCATCAAAGTAAGTTGTCTTGCCGCCTCTGTTTCTGTTGCCATCTCTGCAAGCATCCACTGAATTCCTTGATTGTGAGCAATCGGCTTACCGAATTGAACTCGTTCTTTGACATACCGAGTAGACATTTCTATTAATTTATCAGCAGAACCAACGGACCTGGCAGCCAATCCGATACGACCTTCACCTAGAATTCGGAGCGCAGACATATATCCCATGCCGACTTCTCCAATGACATTTTCTTGAGGCACCTCGCAATCTTCAAAAATCACTTGTGAGGTGTAAGATCCTCTTAATCCCATCTTTTTATCGATTGCTCCAATAATTAGACCCGGAAACTCTTTTTCAATTAAGAAAGCGGTAATGCCGCCTTTCGCTCCTTTTTCTTTGTCCGTTACCGCAAACACCGTAAAGAGGTCGGCAATTGGAGCGTTCGTTATAAAATGCTTTGTCCCGTTAATAATCCACTTCTCTCCTTTTTTCTCTGCTCGAGTGGAAAGGTTCGTTGCATCCGAACCCGCTCCTGGTTCAGATAAGGCAAAGCAGCCAATTTTCTCTCCAGCTGCCATCGCAGGCAGGTATTTGTTTTTTAGATACTCAGAACCTAACCGCACCAATCCTGTACTGCCGATCCCGGTATGGGCGCTGATTAAAGAAACATATCCGTTATGGGTTCTTCCTAGTTGTTCTAATACGATCGACTTTCCTACCGTATTTAAGCCGATGCCCCCGTATTCTTCGGGAATGCTGATCCCAAACAAACCTATTTCTTTCGCTTTCTCAATCAAGTGGTCTGGAATTCGATCTTCTTCTTCAATTTGCTGGGCATACGGTTCAACTTCATTTTCAACAAAGCTTCGTATCATCAACTTCATTTGTAAATTTTCATCCGTTAAAAGCGACATCGTTTCCACCTCAATGTAATTTGTTTTTGGTGTGATAATTTATCGATTTTCTCTACTAATTGGAAGCTTCTCCTCTTCACTCCTTTAGCCATTCTGTTCGATCATTCGCGAAATAACTAGGCGTTGAATTTCAGCTGTTCCTTCCCAGATTTGATAGATTTTTGCATCACGCAGCCACTTCTCTACAGGATACTCGCGGCTATACCCGTAGCCACCTAAAATTTGAATGGCTTCGGTTGCTGTTTTTACGGCAACATCGCCAGCGTATAACTTCGACATGCTTCCTTCACCTCGAGCAAACGGCTGGTTATTTTTAACGAGCCAACCTGCTTTCCACAGCAGTAATCGAGAGGCTTCAATTTCTGTAGCCATATCAGCAAGTTTAAAAGCAATCGCTTGGTTTTTAATAATCGGTTTACCAAATTGTTTACGCTCTTTGGCGTATTCAAGCGAATATTCATACGCTGCTCTTGCTATTCCAAGGGCTGCAGCACCAACAGACGGCCTCGTGCGTTCTAGCATTTTCAATGCCGCAAGGCCACTAATGTGAGTCGGTTCCCCAGGTTCACCACCTAAGCGGTTCTCCAACGGAATTCGGCAGTCTTCTAGGATGACTTGTGCAGTATGCGAAGCACGTACACCCATTTTGATTTCCTTTTTCCCCATTTTCAGTCCAGGTGTTCCTTTTTCGACTACGAAAGCAGCGACACCATTCCAACCTTTTTCTTTGTCTGTTTGAGCAAAGATGACATGAACATCAGCGATGCCACCATTCGTAATAAACTGTTTAGTTCCGTTAAGGACGTATTCATTTCCGTCTCTGACGGCAGTAGTAGCCATGGCAGATACATCCGAACCTGCACTCGGTTCTGTAAGCCCCATCGCTCCAAGTCTTGGATTATCAGGATCACAAAATTGTGGAATGAATCTCTTTTTTTGTTCTTCCGTACCAGCTACCATAATGCCTGTCGCTGCTAATCCCGTTCCATTAATCGCTGTACCAATTCCGGCACAACCCCAGTAAATTTCCTCTGTCATGATTAAAGAAGTAATCGGATCACTAATCCCTAAACCGCCGTATTCTACCGGGTAACGATACGATGTTAACCCTAACTTGGCCGCTTTTTTAATCACATCCCATGGCACTTCCTCGGTATCATCATAAATATGGGCAACGGGTCTAATCTCATTTCGTGCAAAATCCCTAGCCAGCTTTTGAAACTCTTTCTGTTCATCCGTTAAAGCGAAATCGATCATTCTAATCATGCCTCCAGTAATTTTTAATTTGTTTCTCTATCTATTTCATTGCAAAACTCGTGCCAAAATAAAAAAGCGCTATAATTAGCGCTTTTCGATTGGTCGGCATCTATTTAATTCATTTTTGAATTAAAAGAGAGGGAATTTTTAATTCATTTTTGGATTTTAATTCATTTTTGTATTGGTGGGTTTGATTTTATATTTTTGCAACTTTCGGACAATGGTGGCTTGGCTCGTCCCTAGATGTTCTGCGATTTCATACGTCGTTTGGAATTGTTGTGCTGCCAACGTTAATACTTCTTGTTCTGCTTGCTCAACTGCTTCCTTCAGCGTTCTGGTTTCATTTGGAGTTCCCATTTCATTTGAAGTTCTCATCTCCATTGCAACATACGCACTGGGTTTCTTCGCTTTCCGATAATCGTCAGGAAGATCCTTCATTTTGAGCTCATTGGTGGGCACGGTCAGCATCAACCGTTCTACTAAGTTGGCAAGCTCTCGGACATTCCCCGGCCAATCATACTGATAAAAAAATTCTTTAAGCGATCTATCAAAGCTTTTGGATATTTGATACTTGCGATTATTTTCATTTAAAAAGTGTTGTACGAGAGGTAAAATATCATCTCTGCGCTCCCTGAGCGGGGGAATGGAAACCGGAACAACGTGTAAACGGTAATATAGATCTTCTCTAAACATTCCCTGTTCAACCATCTTTTTTAGGTCCTTGTTGGTAGCTGCTATTACTCGAACATCTACTTCTTTTACATCGGTTCCCCCAACTCTCTGAATCTCTTTTTCTTGTAAAACCCTCAGCAGTTTTACTTGTAAATCTAGTGGCAACTCACCGACTTCATCTAAGAATAAGAACCCGCGGTCAGCCAATTCAAACATTCCGGGTTTCCCGGATCGGCTAGCTCCAGAAAACGCACCGCTTTCATAACCGAATAGTTCTGATTCAAGTAAGTCTTTCGGAATGGCGCCACAATTTACTTTTATCAGTTTACCCGTATCATAACGATTGCTGACACGATAGAGATGCCTTGTAAGAACATCCTTACCGACTCCCGTCTCTCCTAAAACTAAAACCGTCGCATCCACGTTAGCTAACCGTTCGGCCACTTGGAACAATTCTTCCATCTTTTTACTTTTGATAACAACTTCTGGGTCTAAATTTTTATGAGCTTTCAGTCTCTCTAATTCATGCTTGTACTGATCATTTAGCTGTTGGACTTTTTTTAATTCTTGGTGAAGGTTATTTAATTCGGAGAGGTCCCGAATGTTCGTTACGACTTTTTCAATTTCTCCTGCCTCATTATAGATGGGACTACCTGTTAACATCGTTTCCATTTGGTTATGATTTTTTTGCACGACCGTAACGGCTTCGTTTCTCTCTAAAACTTTGAGTGTAACCGATTCGGTAAGAATCCCTTTTTCAAGAAGATACTTAATATTCTTCCCAATATAATATTCTCGTGGGATCCCTGTAATACGTTCGATCGCAGAGTTAACCTTTAGCGTGGTTCCTTGATGATCAGTAATATAAAAACCATCGTAAGAGCTTTCGATAATTGCATCAAGTTCTCGATTATATTTATCTAACTCTTTCACCTTTTCTAACAGGTCCACATAGTGATCACCATTGAGCAGGATGTAAATATAGTGTTTTCCTTCAAGATATTCGTATGTTGTTGAGACTAATAGATACTTATGATCGTTGTAGTGAGCAATATAAAAATCATCACTAGGCACCCATTGATCAAAGAAGTCAGTTATCGGTTGACCTTTTTGTAGTGAAGGAAGTTCAATTTGATTGAAATACTCGTTGAAATCAATAATCGTCTGCTGCTCATTTGTCACTAGGATGGGGAAAGGAATGGGAAGTTCTTTTGTAAGATGCATCGTATCACTCCGATTAGATATTCTAGACAAAGGTTATGTGTACTATTAGTTTACATTACATAAGGTCAGTAAAGAAATAATTTCAGAATATTTAATTGAATTGATTGATTAGGAGGTGTTTTCTAGAATTGTCTTTTCTCGGACTGGATGTGCTGAAATCATGGAATTTGTCTTACAGTTAAGCTAATACTGGATCTAATAGACTCTATTAGACGGCTTGCTTCCCGTTCTTTTCTGATACTGACTGATTCGGGGGGCAATCTGTGGTTTGTGGTGCGCGATTTCCTGAAACTGGTAAATTGGACTTTGATCTACGGTGTGTGAACCAAAATTCACTGAAACTGGATAAAGTGAGCTCTAATCTACGGTTTGCGATCCATTATTAACTGATATTGGATAAAATGTGATCTTATCTGTGGCTTAGAGTAGATATACAATCTTTAATAATAGTTTCATTGCTTTTATCTGCTCTACCTCATCCCCGCTACCAAAAATAATTCCGAAACTGCAATTTTTTACCATTATACGAAAAGACCGCAAAACGCGGCCTTCTCAACACTCACATATCAGTTACCGTTCACCATCACAATTCCGTGCGTAAATCCCACAACTCTGGGAAGAAGCGCTGGTCTAATACTTTTTTCAAATAGTTCACTCCGGAAGATCCGCCGGTTCCCATTTTGAAGCCGATGATGCGTTCGACGGTTTTCATGTGACGGAAACGCCATTGTTGCAAAGAGTCTTCGATATCGACGAGTTTTTCGGCGAGCTGATATAAGTCCCAATATTGATCGACGTTTTGATACACGGCTAACCAAGCGTCACGTACAGATCGGTCTTCCTCATACGGCGAAGAGTAATCTCGATTTAATACATCTGGATGAATCGTGAACCCGACTTTTGCCAGTTGTTTGATCGCGACGTCGTACAATCCTGGTGCAATAAATGCTTTTTCTAAATCTGCATAAAGTTCAGGATCTTTTTGATAGATTTTCAATACATGATCGGTTTTATAGCCGAGCGCAAATTCGATCTTTCGGTATTGAAACGATTGGAATCCAGACGCTTGCCCTAAGAAGTCCCGAAACTCCATATATTCTGAAGGTGTCAGTGTGGAAAGGACATCCCATCCTTGTATGATTTGTGTTTGAATTCGTGATACTCGTGCTAATTGTTTGAATGACGTTTGCAAATCATCTTTTTCAATCGAGTCGATCGCGGCATTTAGTTCGTGTAAAATCAGTTTCATCCACAATTCGCTCACTTGGTGAATGACGATGAACAGCATCTCATCATGATGATCGGATAAACGATCCTGGCTAGATAAGATTTGATCGAGCTGCAGATATTCCCCGTACGTCATATTGTTTGTAAAATCAGTGTGTATGTTTTTTTCAGACTTAGTTGTTGAGTAATGCTTTTTATCTTTGTGTTCCATCGTAGTACTCCTCCATAAAGCCTCTTATTTTTTTATTCTCTATACCGGGCGAATGACCGCTCGAACCGGACTTCCATCTGATTCTGTGATCGAAAGTGGTAATGCAATTAATTCATAATCACCAGGCTCAACCTTATCTAACATAACATTCTCTAAAATATGAATTCCGTGTTCATGTAACGCGTGATGTCCCTCTAGTTCTTTACTATCTAAAGGATCGACAGAAGGAACATCGACTCCTAGTAAAATAATTCCTTTCTGCTGCATATACTCCGCGCCGCTTCTCGTTATGTACGGTATTTCGTTTGGAAAAGCGCTCGGGTTGTTTGGCACCGACGTTTTCAGTAGTAGTCGAGTTACCCCCTCTAATTCATATTGAAGCAGTACATCCGCATCGATTTTCGCAGCGTCTGATACATCGATGATCCGGCATGGCCCAATGTACACGTTGATGTCTAAAGCTCCCACTTTGGCACCATCATTTTTAAAATGAAACGGTGCATCGATATGCGTTCCGATGTGTACGCTCGTTGTAATTTTACCGATATTGACCGAACCGGTTTGTTCTTTTGTGTAACTAACCTCGTATGAAAATGGCGTATCTTCAGGCCAGTGAGCAACTAAACTTGTAAGTGGCTGGGATATATCAATCCATTGATTTTTCGTGTTATTTTTCATCTCTATGCGACAACTCCACGTTTATTTTCAAATTTCTTGTACTCTTCATCATCCATAATTTGTTTCAACTTTTCTACGGTTAACCATACTTCGTCAAACGTATTGTATAAAGCGACTGGTGCGAGACGGATCCCATTTGGGGAGCGGAAATCTGGGACGATATGGTGCGATTTTAAAGCTTTACAGATCCGAGCCGCTTCCGGATGTTCTAGGAAAATATGACCGCCGCGCGTTTCGTCTGCCTTTGGATTTCTCACTATAAATCCGTAGCCTTTTAGTTCGTGTTCGATCAGGTCTAGCATATAGCCCGTTAATTGTAAGGACTTTGTTCTAATTTTATCGATCCCTACTTCATTAAACATCGATAAAGACCCGATCAATGGCGCCATACTTAGCACATGCGGTGTACCCATCTGAAACGCACCCGCATGTTCGGCCGGTGATAATTCATGTTCCATGTCAAATTGTTTATCTTTTCGTGAACTAAACCAACCAGCAAGTCCTGGATTTTTTCCAAAGTGTCGTTTATTTACATATAAACCGCCTACAGCTCCAGGCCCACCATTTAAGTGCTTATAATTGCACCAAAAAGCAAAATCAACTTCCCATTCGCTTAATTGATGAGGAATCGATCCGATCGAGTGACAGAGATCAAATCCAATTAAAATATTTCGTTTGTGCGCTTCCTTTGATAGTCGCTCCATATTTAAAATTTGACCACTTCTGTATAAAATACTTGGTAGAACAATAAGGGCAACTTCTTCATCCATCGCTTGAATGATATCACCTTCATCAACCGTATGCCCGTCCTTACTTTTTACCTTCACTAAGTGTTCAGAAGGATCCATTCCTTTCAGTTTCAACTGACTTTGGAGCGCATAAATATCCGTCGGAAAAGCGAGTTCATCGGTTAAAATTTTCGTTTTTTTTCCGTCAGGGTGATAGAAAGAAGCCGTTAATTGATGAAGGTTCGAAGTTGTGGAACCGGTTACAATCACTTCTTCATTATTCGCACCAACGAGAGGCGCCATCTGATCACCCATTGATTCAGACAAATAAAACCACGGATTGTCTCCCTCGGTCCACCCATCAATACCAAGTGTTTTCCATGAGTGAAGTAAGTCAAGTAAAGTTTGCTCTGCTCGTTTCGATAACAACCCGAGTGAGTTTCCATCGAAATAAATCGTCCCTTCTTTTATGTAAAATTCATCGCGATATCGAGCTAACGGATCATTTTGATCTAGTTGTCGTGCGTAATCTCGGGTATAGGTTTCATTCTGTTTAGGCATGATTTCCCCCTGTGGAATAAAAAATGTTATGTACTTAAAGTATTCCTTAAAAGTAATAAAAAACCTTCTAATTCTTTCACTCATTTTAACATGAATGCTTACACTTAAACTTTCACAAAAAAAGACTGTGTAACAAATGAATCGTTAAATAACGAGACAGTTACGCAGTCTTTCTAATACTATAATTCCATACCTTCTTCTAACTTTCTTGCTTGTCTAACAAGGCGTTCCACATCAGTTCCACCCGTTTGGATCGTTTGATCGACTTCACTTTGTATGGACTGAAAATCATTTAATTGTTCAGAATTTTTCTCAATCAAACCTTTGGAGTCAACCATCATACTGGCTATTTCTTGACTACTTGCTGTCAGTTCTTCCATCGTTCCAGCCATTTCATTAATTTCTTCTGCAAATCCTTTCATATGTTCCAATACACGATCCAAGTTGCCATGAACGCCAAAGAACATTTTTCCACCTTCATTGATTTCCTCACGATTATCTTTCATTGACACTACTACCTGCTGTACATCTTGGTTGACGCTCTCAATAATTTGACTAATATTATTTGTTGCTAAAATGGAATGCTCGGCTAATTTTCTTACCTCACCCGCGACAACGGAAAAACCTTTTCCGTGTTCTCCAGCCCGGGCTGCTTCAATACTCGCATTGAGGGCCAATAAATTCGTTTGATCTGCAATTCCTTTAATGATATCAATGACCTGTTCAATTTCTTTCATCTTATCATTTAAACCTCGAATTAAATGGGCAGTCTCTTTCGATTCCTCTTGTATCGTCTGAAATTGCTCGGATATGTCCTTAAGAGCCGTTTGACTTTCGACCGCGAGTTCACTAGAAGCTATTGATCGATCATTTACTTTTTGTAAGGTAGAAGAATTCATCTCGATCGTACTGGAAACTTCTTGCAAGATCATGCTCGTTTTATCAAACACTTGAACGACATCTTGATTACTTTTGTGAAAAGAGTCCAACAATTGGTTTTGTTCTGCATTTTTCTGACCGAGAATATCAAAAGAATTCTTGAAGTTTTGGGAATGTTCATAAACTTTATTTGATTGTGCGTGAGTGTCTTTCATATAATCTTTTAAATTTGTCGATAAGAAGGATATATTATTTGCCAGTCTTCCAATTTCATCGTCCCACTTATCTTTGTATGTAATAAAATTTCCACGGTCTACTTCAGCTAAGACTTTATTCATCCTATCGATTCGTTTTGTAATAAAGTAGTGAGAAAAAACTACAACTAAAACAGGGATCGTTAAGATTTGAATGATTAAACTGACTGATGAAAATACAGCTCCACTTACAATTCCATTGATTGAAAGGAAAGATTGAATAAAACCAGACACTGGTGCGCCGATAAAACTACTAATAACTACAATAGCTAATAACTTAAATTTGATTGACTTCATAAACCCTAATTTTTTGAACGAAATATTCAATTTTTGCTCCATCGCCTTTCTCCTTTTTACTAATTTCTTTTTTGCAGATGTGATCATTTCTGTTTCTCATGATAGGTAAGGAATATAAGTGAAGTGTACATTCTATTACTGTTGTACCATTCATCTCAGAAAGAGAGAAAAAGAACCTATGACTTAAGTACCCTTTATTAAATATCTTAAACCACTTTTTTTATATTATATTAATTTTTATTTTTTTATATGTCAAAAGAACTATGAACTCTAGGTTTTTTGCCTTAGTCCATAAAAGAATTTTATAAGTGTCGCTCAAACGATTTTCAAGAGAATTTTTTTTAGGATAGGGCACTATGTAAAAATATTAGAATACAAAAAACCAGATCCGGATTTGGATCTGGTTTTCAAGATATTATAGATTAATCGTTACGTCTGCTTCCTCACGAAGTTTTCCAACTAACGCTTGTGCCACTTCCGTCTGCTTTTGAAGTTTCACTTGCTTTTCGATCTCGTCTTTTAACTCTTCAAAAGGTGGAATTTCTACATCTTCTCCACCCATTTCTGCTTGTTGCGCAATAGCAAGTTCATAGAATTCCTTTAGCTCTGCCTCTGTTGGCTCTATTTCTCCCGACTCACTAGCAATCAGCTTGTCTACTTTTACTTGCAAGGAAAGCTCTGACATCACTTCTTCTCTTTCCATTCCTTGTTCTTCCAAAGCAGCAAGAAACTCGTCACTTGTGCCAAGACCATATTGCGCGGCTAAATCCTCAAGTGTGTTAGTAATGTCTTCTTCTGAAGCCTCATGTCCCGCTTTATTAGCTTCTTGTTTAAGAAGTTCTTGAGCAATCATACTTTCAATCATCTGTTCTTTTAATTCGTCTTGGTTCACTTCTTCACCAAACATTTGTGCTTGCATTGCAGCTTGCATGAATTGATTTACATAAACGGATTCAAAGTCTTCTTTTGAAATATCTTTTCCATTGACACTTGCGACAACATCAGGAATACCGGCTAAATCCGGCTCAGGCATGTCCGGCTGTTCAGCATTGACGGGTGCAGCTTCTTCCTGTGTTTCAGGTGCTTCATTATTATTTTCAGCTGATTCATCCGTGTTCCCGCATGCTGCTGTTACAGAAACAATTCCAGCAAGTAATAAACTTAATAACCATTTTTTTCTCATATCATTCTCCTTTATGCATTGTTTGATGGTCATTGTAACATATCTAATTCGCTGATTCATCCTTATGAGAGCTGGGAAATGATAGTTCGGAAACCTAACACGATAAATACCTATAGATGAAGTCTGTTATAGCAACGTTTTTAGAATGCTCCAATTTAAATGTGTAAAAATGACTAAAGTTCTGTCAAAGTTAGCAAAAAATTTACCCCTAGTAGGACTTCAACCGTTTCTAAAAAGCCTTTTTTAGATTGTTCTTTTGTTTGTCATCTTGCATATGATTTACCTTGAGGCGTTTTAATTATGAAACCAAATCTAAATTCTACATTAATTACATTCATCCATAAATGATGTGAAGTGTAAGTGCAGTCAGGAATATGAATTAAATAATTATGGAGGTTAGAGTATGGTCAATTTCAAGTTTTTTCAGGGCTTCGTCACCTCAATTCACGACTTTCCGATCGGTGTCAATGACGAAAGTGAAGGGTGTTATAAAATGATATCTGTAGAAGACGGTACTGGTACCCTTGTTAACTTCGTTGTCTCTCCGACTACTTATTTTGTTGACCAAGCGATTGTTTCAGTTGGTGATCGAGTCACTGGATATTACGATGGGGATGCACCGGTGCCTTTGATATATCCGCCACAGTACGCTTCCCTTGTTATGGTAAAAGAGACTTACTATCAAAATGTCAAAGTAGACTTTTTTAACTCTCAATTAGTTAGTCGTGATGGACAATTAAAAGTAAACCTTTCTCCTTATACACAAGTCTTACTAACGAATGGTCAACCGTTCACAAGAAATCCTGCAAACCGCAATCTTATTGTCATTTATGGTCCTTCCACTAAAAGCATTCCAGCTCAAACTACACCTTATCGGATCATTGTGTGGTGTTAAATGGTATAAACTATAACTTATACAAAAGGAAATAGGCGAAATGCTGAAATCGATTTCGCCTGAAATTGAAATTCTCATTAGTAAGTAACGTTAGTTCACCTGAATACGTGATATTGTTAATCGGTCTCTACTTTAAATTTTTCTTCAATCACTTTGAGTCCAACTGTAAAATGGTCAAATAATATTTCTTTTACTAAAGGAATGCGATCTTCTTTGCAATGTATCACAACTACTACTTCTCCACCTTCGCCTTTCATCTTCTTCAATTTAAATTGCTTTTTTCGAATAAATAAATCAAGTAAAAATCCTACACCGCCACCAAAGAAAAGACCAATTAAACCCCAAGCAATTGGACCGCCAGCGAGCACAAAACCATAAATCACACCAAAAAGGGAAAATACCGTGGCCAACGCAAACGTCATATCTAAAAGGGAGAAGCCCGATCCCCGAATAATCTCGCTGTTTTTCTTTGGCTTATTTTTTTCGGTAAGCGGTACTGTAAAAATATTTTCTTTACTAATTCCATGTCTTTCAAGTTCTTTAATAGCAAGCTCTAAGTAAACTGTGTGATCAAAAGACGCCACAACGTTCATTTCACCACTTCTCTCTGTCAATAAATTCGTTTTCTCTTTAAAAGACGAATTCTGATATTCTTCTTCTAAAAAGTAACTCTGTTGTTTCTCCATGAGTTTATTGAAATTTTCACATAGTACATAGGCGGAATAAGCAGCGTAACCATACATCGAAGGTAAAAATAACACCCATTGTGGATGTAAGATACTGGTCGCCTGTTGAAATTCACCAATGAATGTTAAGTGAATTGCTGGTAGGAAATTAGAAAACCAGATGGCTACTAGAAACCAAATAAGGAGATAAAATCCGGATGGTAACCGATTGATGTATAGGTGTCCTAAACCAGGTGTAACAACCGACCAAAAAACAGCTAACCAGGGTTTTCGTTTATCAAGGTAGTTATTTTCTATAGCAGAAATAGCTATCGAATTAATCTCAGCAATAGAATCACTAGATTGATCTGCTAAAATGGCGTATTTATTTAAATCAATGGTTGCCCTTCTACTATCCCAAATCGCATAGGTATAAACAGGCATATAGAGTAAAACCCATTTCGGGTCAACCACTTGGATCGCTTCATCAAATCTGCCTGTAAACGTGTAGACAATCGCCGTATTAATGTTTGCATTCACATTGACAGCGAACTCCCAAATAATTAATATGAAGCCCTTTAAATATTTACATAACATCACATGGCCAAAACCAGGCATCGCCGCAGACCACCACATGATGACGTTCGGATTTCTTATTTCTACAATATTGTAATTATAAGGAGTAACAACTCCTTTTTTGTAACGAGGTTGGTTATTTGTAATTAAATTTTGTGCTGGCATGTTAACTCCATTATTTGTATTTTTTTATATTGTTTTCAAATGGAGTTTAACTATTCTTCCTCAGTTACAATATTTACCTTTTTGGTTCAATAGTCCTTATTTTAGGCTAAAATAAAAATGGACGGCTTTCTGCCATCCAATCGCATTTATTGATAAGGCTTAATGTACACATCAACTATTTATATTTACTTGTGATGCAGGACTTTTTGCCTCTTGTTGAAAAAAAAATTAAACAGTATAACGAATATTCCAGCTTTTTGGAAATTCGACTTTATTAGCATATGTATAGCGAATTAATTGTCCGTGATGCTGAACCTCATGTTCTAATAAATCAAATAACAGATTACTGGTAATATTATCTATGCCCGTTTCTCGTAAAAATCTCTCTATGTTTGCATGAGTTTCTTCCAATTTACTATTAATTAAAGGTTTATCATTACTATCAATTAGACTACAATCAAATCCTACCCAATGACCATTTTTTAAAGCCTTTAAATAGCTTTCTCTCGCTCCGATAATACAATAGGCTTGTCCTCCAATTGTATTTGATGGCACATCTGATATTTTTAAAGTTAAACAACCCTCATTAATATGGTTATAAAAGTCATCTGTCAAACTCATTGCTTGTAAAACCCTTTTTTTTAGTATATCCACTAATCATTCCTCCAACTTTCTAAAATCTCTGAACTTCTAACCAGCTGAACTAAATTTAAATTAATCCCACGTATTGAATATCGCCTCTCCAATTGTACGAGGTTGATAATAATTCACTTGTTCAATAATAGAACGAACATTTCTTAATTCCTCATGCTCTTGTAACTGAAACGGTTGGGATAATTCTTCTACAGATAATACATGATAATCCCTTCCGAATTCATTCTCTAGCTCTTCAAAATCAATAAATTGATCCCAATGAAAGACATGACCCTCGCCTAAACTTTCAAATAAACAAAAGGCAATAAACGTATGAGCGCGATTACATAGTACATAAATGGGTCGTGGTTGATAATTAAATTGAACCGCACAATAACTGCTAGAATATAGGTCTTGCATGATCTCGCACTTCAAGTGTTTCTTCGCTGCTATCTCCTTACATGTACGATAAAACTCTTTTTCATCTATACAAGGTGGTTCTTTTTCAAGTACTGGTTTGTAATATCCACCCGTTACTCCGTATGGTAATTTCATAGTTTCACTCCGTTCATTTCAATTTATAGTGTAGCATGTATTAAATACATAACTAAGTAATAGTTTAAAAAAATTCCTTTATATTGGTATTACTTATTTAGTAATTTAAACTGAGGAAAATATTTTTATTTAATTTTGTTACATCTCTTATTTTTTCCATATGCGCTATCCTCCTCTCTTAATATTCATAAAGAATTCATAATAAAATGAAAAGGAATAAATGCCCAGTATTATAATAAAGAAGGAATAGTATTTTTTTTGGATGCTAAATAACTGAGAGGAAATTTTAAATGATGAAATCTATGAATCAAATATTTTTGGGGAAACTGACAGGTGTGCTGCTTCTCTTTACCTTCATCCTTTTTCATTCGGCACATGCCGAAGCATCTTCTAACAAACTTCCAATAGAGGATGAATTGGATAATTACATTCAACAGACAGTGGATAAATTAGCCATTCCTGGAATGTCTGTTGCGATTTCGCACCAAGGTGAGTTGGTGTACAGCAAGGTCTTCGGTGACGACCTAAACGAGGAAACCCGGTTTTATATTGGCTCGACGACGAAGACATTTACTGCTCTTGCGGTGATGCAGCTTGTCGAACAAGGAATGATCAACCTCGATGAAAGTGTTTCTACGTACTTAGACGATTTCACCGTATCTGATCAAATCACTGTATGGCATCTCTTGCATCATATTAGTGGGATGACTGAATTTGAGTACATGTCTAACCTTTCACCGGAATCGCAGTTTAACGACTTAATTGAGGATATGAATAGCATGTCGTTAACGTATGAGCCGGGAGAATACTTTTCCTATTTTAATCCCAATTATAGTTTGCTAGGAGCGATTGTAGAAAGAGTGAGCGGCCAAAGCTATCCCGAATATATCAAGGAACATATTATTAATCCGCTTGGGCTGGAACACACATCGGTAATCGGTGAAGTGGATACACCTGGTCACCTTTCCTTTTTTGGTTTTTCTAAAAAGCGAATGGAACCACATCTTCAGTACGACCTTCCCGCTGGTTTTATAACGTCTACTTCAAAAGATTTAGTTCGCTTTCTTGAAGCGGTGCGCATGAAGGAGCCCGTCCTTGGCGTGTCTCCAGAAGGTATTGATCTGATGATGTCGAGTGGCAATTTCTATGGAATGGGCTTAATGATCGGTGAAATTGCTGGTCGTCCGGCCGTCCACCATGGCGGTTCTTTGCCTGGGTATACTTCGAATGCGATCATGCTCCTTGAAGATGAATATAGCATGGCCTTCTTAATCAACAAAAACCATATGCTAAACGCGTTTTTGTTTTATCCGGACTTAACGAATGGAGTGGTCTCGCTTATAACGGAACAGAAACCTTCTTCTAGCGTTCAGTATTACTGGGTTTATCGTTTACTTATCGTGTTATTTGCTGTTACTATCATTTACAACATCATTAAAATTTCAAGAATGATTACCCGTCCAAAACTAATAACAGTTAGGCAAAGAGTAACTGCAGCATTGCTTAATATAGCGATCCCTATAGCTGTCATCGTTTTAATCCCTCGGGTAACAGGTATCCTTTTCCAGAGAGGAATGTCATGGGACCTTGCCTTTTTATTGATGCCAGATCTGTTGATGTGGTTGTTTATCGGGCTGGCCATACATTTTATTATGTCCATCATTCACTTTGGATTTCTTGTAAAGTACTATGTTAATTCTCGAGAAGCCATTGCAATGACCAAGTTCTAGAAGGAAAGCGAATGATAGGTAAGTTAGCATAAAGGTGGAAGGTTCATTGAGTGTAACGAATATAAGGTCATAAATAAGGAATTCAAATACCTAACCTTTTAGGGCATTGAGAGGACCTTATTTTCTTGGAATCTAGTATTTTAACAATGTTAGGGCACTGTGAGGACCTTATTTGCAGTATTCTTTGAGCAAAAGATCGTCTTTTTAGTAAATAAGAGCCTATGAGGTCC
The DNA here is from genome assembly GCF_048323755.1 of Alkalihalobacterium sp. APHAB7. Taxonomy (NCBI): domain Bacteria; kingdom Bacillati; phylum Bacillota; class Bacilli; order Caryophanales; family Bacillaceae; genus Alkalihalobacterium; species Alkalihalobacterium sp. APHAB7. The sequence continues at coordinate 266 of NZ_JBLWFS010000027.1, read as the reverse complement.
CTAAACTGTAAAAATCATTGATTTTATTGCAAATAAGGGCTTCTAGAGTCCCCTTTGGTTTTTCTTATCAAAATTCATCACATATGCGAAAACTAAGAAAAGCTGCTGTCGCCGTACAAAAAGAGGTGCTAATCATCATTAAAATGTACCCTATAGAGTAGACACTTAAAAAAAGTGCTCTCTCTGTAGGGTACTTTTTTGTATAATGTAAGAACTACAAATTGAGACATAACTTGGAGATGGAGAATCATGAGTAAAAAGCTATT
>NZ_JBLWFS010000026.1:0-57247 GCF_048323755.1 Alkalihalobacterium sp. APHAB7 | reverse complement strand
AGGCACGCCGCCAGCGTTCGTCCTGAGCCAGGATCAAACTCTCCATAAAAGTGTTTGATATAGCTCACTTCCACAGGATGTGGTGGCTTCGATGTTGCAACAGGACGTTGCGTTCTTAATCGAAGTTTATTCATCACTGTGACGTTTTAAAACATTGACGAGATATCATGTATCTCATTTATTTCGCTTGGCTTTTTGTTCAGTTTTCAAAGAACTTTTTGTTGTCGTTGTTAGTGACAAGAATTATATCTTATCATGCTAGTAACATTTAATCAACAACTTTTTTTTGGTAGTATTAATTTGTTTCTGATATCAACTTCAGACTTAACGAAGCGACAAAATATATCATAACAAATTATCAACTTTAACGCAATAACTTTTTTATAAGATAAAAGCAATCATCATGTGCATCAAATAGATCGCTCCAGTGGCGATAGAAAATAATATACCAAAATTTCAACTTATAAGCAACAGCTTATAACACGCCAATTTTATCCATTTTTATTTACCTTCTTGCTTCTATATTAATCACCGGAAATTTATATTGTCTAATCTGTAATAAAAGATGTGGCAGTTAGCAAACTATAAGCAAAAAGAATATAACTTGGTTTATTTCGCGAATAATGAAGCAAAACTTTAAATAAAGACAGCTCATTAATTCTGGTAAAAAAGAATGCACTAAATAAGAAGTTACGTTTTACATAAACACAATAGTTCGGTATTATTTTTAATGTTGTCATGCTAGTGTCATGATAGTGAACATAGAAAGGATGTAAAATTTAATGTCAAAACAACAAATCGGTGTTTTAGGTGTAGGCGTCATGGGAAAAAGTTTGGCTTTAAACTTTGAAAGTAAAGGACACTCTGTTTCCATTTATGATATCTCAACAGAAACTGTAAAGAATATTACTGCTGAACATAGTGAAAAGAATATTGTAGGTACATATAGTATAGAGGAATTTGTAGAATCACTTGAAGTCCCACGAAAAATACTATTAATGGTTCAAGCTGGTGCTGTTACAGACAAAGCAATCGAGTCGTTATTACCCTACCTGTCTGAAAAAGATATTTTAATCGATGGTGGAAATACATATTTCGTTGATACGATGAGGCGTAATCAATACCTTGCTGAAAAGGGTATTCATTTTATTGGTGCAGGTGTTTCTGGTGGTGAAGAAGGAGCATTAAAAGGGCCGGCAATTATGCCTGGAGGACAAAAAGAAGCATATGATTTAGTCCAATCGATGTTAGAAGGTATTTCTGCAAAAGTAGATGGTGACCCTTGTTGTACTTATATTGGTCCTGATGGTGCAGGTCATTACGTTAAGATGGTTCATAATGGAATTGAGTATGGTGACATGCAGTTAATATGCGAAGCTTATTTCTTAATGAAAGAAGGCTTAAATTTATCGAATGATGAACTGCATCAGATTTTTGCGGAATGGAATAAAGGGGAACTAGATAGTTACCTCATTGAAATTACAGCAGACATTTTTACGAAAAAAGATCCTGAGACAGGCGAAGCGATTGTTGATTTAATATTAGATACTGCAGGTCAAAAAGGAACTGGAAAATGGACGAGTCAAAGTTCTTTAGATTTAGGAGTACCTCTTCCGATTATTACAGAATCTGTATTTGCTCGTTTCTTATCAGCAATGAAAGAGGAACGGGTGAAAGCAAGTACTATTTTATCAGGTCCAAGCCAACCCAAATTTAAAGGAAATAAAGAAGAGATCATTGAGTCCATTCGACAGGCTCTTTATTTCAGTAAAATTTGTTCATACGCTCAAGGCTTCGCTCAACTAAAAGCAGCTTCAGAAGAATACAATTGGGATCTTCAATACGGTAAAATTGCGATGGTCTTCAGAAATGGTTGTATTATTCGTGCTGGTTTCCTACAAAATATAATGGAAGCATACGATCGTGACCCGGACTTATCAAACCTTCTTTTAGATCCATATTTCAAAGAAGTTTCTGACCAATATCAAGGGGCTTTAAGAGATATCATTTCACTGGCAGTACAAAGCGGCATTCCAGTGCCAGCATTATCTGGAGCACTATCTTATTTTGATAGCTACCGTAGTGAAAGACTCCCTGCTAACCTTTTACAAGCACAACGAGATTATTTTGGAGCACATACGTATCAACGTATCGATAAAGAAGGAACTTTCCATACAAACTGGCTGGAAAAATAAATAAAAAGCAGGCCTCAATTCATTGCTGATGAGAGGTCTGCTTTTTTTACAATTAAAAAAGAAGAAGCATAAGGGCCGTTATACCCATAATGCTTCTAGATTATACTTTTTCTTTTACACGGTTACACCATCAAGTAATAATACACGTGCAGGAGACGCATCTGTGCCAATTAACTTCAGTGGAGCTGCAACCATTAAATATCCTTTTGCTTCAACCTCTTTTAATTGTAAACCTTCTATAATAATGATATCTTTTCCAAAAAGTGTTTTGTGCGTTGGGTGTCCTTCTTGGCTACGTTCAATCCCTAAAGTATCAATGCCAACTCCACGTATTCCTTTTTCCGCTAAGAATTTTGCCCCGTCTTCAGCTAAGAAAATAAAATCAAAATTAAAATCTTCATCAAACGAGTTTTTTGTTTTTAATAAAATAAAGTCATTTTCTACAATATCTAAACCTTGTAAATCTGCCGAGGTAACACGATCCTCAACGTGAGTTAAATCAAGTACTTTACAAGGGCCTACTAATTTTTCTAATTCAATCGTTTCAAATGTTTTTCCATCAACGACCATATGTAACGGAGAATCAACGTGAGTTCCGGAATGAACATCTAAATCAAGACGAGATTCGGTTACATAATCGTTCGTTTCCGTACGTAATTTCGGTTGTTTCTCGGGCTTATTTTTATATACGGGCATACCCTCATAGATCGGCACGCTAATATCAATCACTTTCATTGTGTAAATACCTCTTTCTATTTATTTATATCGTTAGTTGACCACCAATGGTTTCCGTCTCTAGCTAACAATTCATCTGCAGCATTAGGCCCCATGGACCCTGCTTCATAAGTATGAATATCAATTTCTCGACTTTCCCACGCCTTTGAAATCATATCAATATACGTCCAAGATAAATCTACTTCATCCCAGTGGGCAAAGTTCGTTGCATCACCTAGCATACAATCATAAATGAGACGTTCATAAGCTTCGGGTGTATTTCCGGTATCCACACAATCATTACAATAATCGAGTTGAACCGGTACACTTCCACCAGATGTCCCCATCTTTTTACCATTTAACACTAATGAAATCCCTTCGTCCGGCTGAATATGAATGATCAACAAATTAGGATGAACTTTTTCTTCTTTATTTAAATAAAGATTCATTGGCAAATCTTTAAATTGAATAACAACTTCTGTTGATTTAACACGCATTCTTTTACCAGTACGAATATAGAAAGGTACTCCAGCCCATCTATGACTATCAATGACTAACTTTCCAGCAACATATGTTTCTGTATATGATTCAGGGTCTACATTACTTTCACTTCGGTAGCCTGCTACTTCATTTCCATCAATTTCACCTGGTCCATATTGTGCACGAACGAAATAGTCACTGATTTTCTCTCGTGGGATAGGACGAAGTGCACGAAGTACTTTTATTTTCTCACTACGAATTTCTTCAGGAGTTAACCGTAATGGCGGATCCATTGCAAGTAAGGATACCATTTGTAACATATGGTTTTGTACCATATCACGAAGGGCACCTGACTTTTCATAATACCCGCCACGGTCTTCTACCCCTAATGTTTCACTTGATGTAATTTGAATATTTTCTATGTATCGATTACTCCACAAGTGTTCAAAAATAGCATTACCAAAACGAATTACCTCAATGTTTTGGACCATCTCTTTCCCTAAGTAATGATCAATACGATAAATTTCGTCTTCAGCAAATGCTTCACGTATTTCACGGTTTAATTGTTGTGCAGATGGTAAATCATGACCGAATGGCTTTTCAATAATAAGCCTTGTCCATCCATCCGTATCTGTCAATCCCTCAGATTTTAGGTTAGACGCTATTGTACCAAAAAATTCAGGTGCCATTGCCATATAAAAAATTCGGTTACCTGGTATATGATGCTTAGTATCTAATTCATTCAGTAGACTATTTAGTTCGTGATATGAATTTTTTTCTTGCACATCAAATGGTAAGTAATAAAAATGCTCACAAAACTTTTCGACTAACTCTTCATTTGCATTCTTTCCCAATGATTGTCTTACGGTTTCGCGGAGCGTATTATCTGTCCACGATCTTCTGCCTAATCCAACAACAGCAAACTCTTCAGATAATTTATTTCCTTTAAATAAGTTGAAAATAGAAGGATATAACTTTCTTTTTGCTAAATCACCAGTTGCTCCAAAAATAACTAATGTAGATTTCGGTTTTGTGTTCATCAGTAATGGCCTCTCTTATCTCTCACTATTAATTTAGGAGGAAATTAAATATTCCTTCTTATCAATTACTTTATTAACATAAAAAACCTTTAAAAATTCATATGTACACCCTATTCCTTTTAATTTCCCCTACTATGGTGAAATTATCATGTCCTATTGAATGACTAAATAGAAATAGGACACAACATTTCAATTCTAGACGAGCAGATTGTTAAAATCAATCAATTTGTCCGCATTTTTCATAATTTTAATCAACTTAAACCTTGGAAATTACATCTAATGGAAGTTAAGCTTATTATAAATGAGGGGATATTGAAGGTAATAATGCCTAAGGTCAAACCAACAGTGAGAGTTCTATCCTAAGACACTTTAGTCCACTAAAGGTACCTGGTACCTTTAGTGGATGGTTTTTGTTGGATATATTCTATAAAAAGAAAACTAACAGAAAGACAAAGGCAACACTATTGCCTATTTCAATTATTCCTAATGTTATTGGCTTCACTGGTTTCTTCGGCATAATCCATGTTTTTAGAGAACTTACAGCTAAAGCTAATGCCACGAATGGAAGGCCCAATAACATCGGTACGATAATGAGTCCACCGTGATAGAAGTTAGAAAGCTTTTGAAAACGTTTGTTACCTCGTTCACGAATGAAAGTTTTCACATGAAAAACGCTACCAATAAAGAAGCAAACATTTAACAACATGATGAAATATGCTTGTAATGGAATAGCACCATTACCGATGTAAAAAGCAACTAGTACAAGTAACGAAAAACCAACAATGGCAACGACATCATTGACAAACAACCGCTCTTTCTTTTGCTTTGCAAACCATAAATTTAACCCAAAAAACGGGCTGATTACTAGAAATAATAAAATTAAAAATGGATATATGACAAGCACGGGAACTACAAAGAAACTACCTATAAGAATATAGAGTAATAGAGCTGGAAGAACCTCTTTTCCCAATTTCGGCCTTCGAATATAAGAAAGAAGCGGTCCAGTAGCAAAATAAAAGCTCAAAATGCCAATGAAGAAAAACAAATGAAGCCATTTCGTTTCGCTAAATAATGCACCTAATAAATATGGGATAATTAACATCGCCCATGCACCATGTTCTCGTGGAATGAATAATTTCATTTATCATCTCGCCTTTCTATCGCTACAATAAATAAGCTAGCTAAAACCAGATTATATTGCTCATACTTAGAATGAACAGTAAATGATAGCTGGCGCTTATCAAACATAATTTTGTGAATGATTAGCGCCAGTTATGGGGGAGGAAAGACTTATACAGCCTTTCTACAATAAGTTTAGCTTATTCTTATATTATTTGATGTGAAAAACATCACAAATAGTAAAATGCTTGTGTGATTTTTTGCACTGCCACCCATATCTTATTTTGTTACATTAGGGCTACACTTAGATAGAAAGGATGTTTTCATGTTATCCGTTACGATTTCATATGAACATTTAGAACCTTTGTCCATCACGATCAATGGATCAATATTACGAGATTCCACTGAGCATTTCCAAAGCAAAATTAACCACATACATGAATTGAAAATTGTCCATCATCTTAAAGAAAAATGTTGGTTTCTTTCCTTCCCTCCTGAGTTGAATTTAGCCGAATTAGAAAAAATTCATGAACTTATTGAACAACTACTTCTTCATAGCGCTGAGTCAACACTTGATGATACACAAGCCTTTATCGGATATTTGCCAGATGGCAGCCAAGCTTTTATATCCCATCGATTTAAAGAATGGCGAGAATTTATTTTAAAAGCAAAGCATCGCTCTATGGAAGGACAAAAAGTTGAGATTTTTTCAGAAAATGAAAAGTTAGCAGACGGGATCCTAGTAGATTATGAACTAGCAGATGGGCAAACATTCGAAATTAAAAGCATCACGTTATTAACACGTTTCGGTGAAAAAGTATTCTCTCAAAGTAAAATGTCTATTGCTGCAACCGGAGAATTTTTCTAAGCACATAAAAAAACTTTTGATCTTTCTATATGATTATAAGTCCCGCTTACCTTCTTGACTGCAATTAACCTTTTAAACCTTTAATAAGTGTGCCTAAAAAGCGTGTGAAACTTTCACACGCTCAATTTCATAATGTTTTAGTATAATTAATTATAAAAGGCTGTTTTCGTATACTTTGTTGCTTTTGGACCGTTTTCGCTTCACTCTCTTATAAAAAGAGGCTGACTTTATTTGCACAAGCAAACCTCATAACGAGGAGTGCAAAGCAAAAGTCAACCTCCCTTTTAAATTGTACATATTTCTACGGGACAATCGCCACAGTGCAAATAATCCTTTAAGAATTTGATGTTTTTTATGACGATATAACCATCGTCTAACTCGATTACCTCTTCTTTTTTCAAGTCATTTAGCATACGATTTACACTTTCTCTTGATGTACCAATAAAATTAGCCAAATCTTGATTCGTTAGATTTACGTTTATTTTTACTCCCTCTTCATGATCAATCCCATAAGAGTTAGAGAAGCGAATTAATGTTGAGTAAATAGCTCCTGTTTTACCACAAAGTAAAAGATCTCGGAATTTAGCTTGTGTCGATTGGGTGTGTCTTGTGAACCACTTCATGAAAGCCATAGCAATTTCACCATTTTGGCAAAATAAGTTTTCTAATTGCTCACGTTCAAAGCGCACTAATTTAGCCTTTCCAACAACTTTAGCCGTTACACTGATCGCCATTTCGTTGAATAAACCAACTTCACCAACTAGTTCATCTTTTTGTTTTAAATGAACAGAAAACTCTTTTCCATCAATCGTCATCTTACTTAAGCTAACTTGCCCTGAACGAACTAAGTATACGAATTCTGGATAATCACCTTCAACAAATAAGACAGTACCTTCATCGGCTGTTATTTCCGTACCTACATCTAAAAGAATTCGTTGGTTTTCAGGTGACAATTCACTAAAAAACCTTTTCATTTCAACCGTTCGCTTCTCCACTTTTACTTCACTCCAATTTTACTTTTCTAGTTGCATTTATGTGTAAACTCTACAAAAGATTATTAATAAGTGTTTTATTATATGAAATGTCTCACTTTTATTAAACCCACTTCTCGATCGTTAACCAACTTTTCGTATCGATTAGGTTTTCCTTTGTAATCACTATTGATACAGTACTTATGCAAAATTTCTTACTTCTGATGATACGTTAGCTGTTATGTATTATCAATCGGTGAATACCCTGAATTACTTAGGTGTATTTTTCCCTACTCCGACCTTTTGTATAATAATCTACACTTCGATCATCTCCATAAATCTTTGGTAAAATTGACACAATAAAGAAACTTAACTTATTTAGAAAAGAAAAAAGCCAACAAATCTGCTTAAAATGTCCTAAAAAGACCATTTTAGTTGGCATATGTTGGCTTTCTCACTAATTGGTGTATTCTAATTTCCGCCACTTTAAGTACGTTAAAAATGCAATAACCGATGAAACGACTCCAACAATTGTATAAGTGTAAATTTTCTCATACTCGACACCTAAATACGCTTCAATCGTCCATTGTAGCATCACGACATTCACAGCAATCGTTATTAATATAATGGCCCAGCAGATTTTTTTACCCATGGCGAATTTTCCTTCCCACCGCATACACGACCCCATTATCTAATTCGATTTCAATTAGCGGTAACTCCCGTTGCGGCGGGCCAGCCATCGGTTGCCCACTGTGTAAGTCAAAATATCCTTTATGACACGGACAAACTAATTCTTCTTTTTCTGGTTCATAAAAAACCGGACACATTAAGTGTGGACAAGCACTGTTATACGCTAACCACTCACCAGCCTTCGTATGAATAAGAATGGCTGGATCTTTATCTGTTGGGTAGTTAAATGTAATTGAACTTCCTTTTGGTACATTCACCATTTTGGCTATTTCCGTTCGTTCAAAATCGTCTTCAGCAAAACCCAGCATCGCTCGTACTGAAAATGGTACTGTTGCAAGTCCTAACGCTACTGAGGCTCCTACTGCCGTCTTTAAGAAAGCACGACGGTTAAATTTTAAATCGTCATCACGATCAATATTATCGACAAGATTAACCATATCATCTTGACTGTCTTTTTGATTTCGACCGAGTTTCTTCTTATCTGTCATCTTTATCCCTCCTCTGGTCTTAGAAAATCATTAATCCGAATACACCCCGAAAAACTCAGGCACGTATTGCCATTTATCTTGTTCTGAAGGTTTTTTTCCTTCAATTAAGTTCATCTGTGTACGACGTCTGCGTAAAGCTTGCATTTCGTCGAAGTCAATAAAACGGATCGCATCACTCGGACAAACTGATGCACACATCGGGGAAATCCCGTATTGGGTTCTGTCATAACACATATCACATTTGTACATCTTATTTTCTTCAAAGTCGAATTTTGGTATACCAAATGGACATCCAAACGTACAGTTACGACAACCGATACACTTTTCTTCCATTGCCGAAAGGACGACACCTTCTTCTGTTATTTGAATTGCATTCGCCGGACATACTCGTGCACATGCTGGGTCCTTACATTGCATACATAACATAGGAAACGTTTGTCTACTTTCCATAAAGTCGACATATTCAACGTAGTTTCTTTCTTTTGCATCGTGACCGCCACATTCACGGCATGCCGCTTGACATGAGCGGCAGCCGATACACCTTTCAAATTCTAAATACATAACTTTTTTCATTGCAGAACACTCCTTATCCCATTTAGGCCTTTTTCATTTTTACCGAACATACTTTAAATTCAGGCATTCTCGAAACTGGATCTAAAGCTGGATTTGTTAATACATTAACCGCAAGTTCTTTGCCCCAATGGTAAGGAACAAACACTGTATCTTCACGAATTGCTTTCGTCAATCGAACTTCTAATTCCATTTCTGAACGTCTTGTCATTAATTTCACTGTGCCCCCATTTACGAGGCCATATTGACTTGCAAGTGCTGGATGCATCTCCGCATAAGGTACCGGACATTGCTGCATTAAAAATTCAGTTCGTCTAGTTTGACTTCCGGATAAGAAGTGGAAAACCACACGTCCAGTTGTTAAATACAACGGATATTCCTCATCAGGGACTTCTCCTGAGTCTCGGTAGTTAACAATTGGAAGAATTGCTTTTCCATCAGGAGTTCCGAATTTCTCTTTAAACATCGTTGGTGTTCCCGGGTGGTCTTCTGAAGGACATGGCCAAAATACACCGTCTTCTTGGTCAATTCGCTCGTACGTAATCCCGTAATAATCAGCTTTTCCACCTTTTGAAGCTAAGCGGAACTCATCAAAGATCTCACGTGCATTGTTGTAGTTGAATAAATGTCCTTTACCCATTCGCTCTGCAATCGCCTTCATAATTTGCCAATCCGTTTTCGATTCTCCAATCGGGTCTTTTACTTTACGAATACGAATGACTCGACCTTCAAGATTAGTCGTTGTCCCTTCGTCTTCTGCCCAAGATGTTACTGGAAGAATAACATCTGCAAATTCAGCAGTTTCTGACATAAAGAAGTCACTTACAACTAAAAAGTCTAATTTATTAAATCCATTCCATATATGTTGAAGGTTAGGTGCTGATACCGCTGGATTACTACACATGACATGCATTCCGCGAATGCGACCTTCCTCAATTTCATCAAACATTTCGTACGCAGATACCCCTTCTCTCGGCATATCAGCGGGGTCAATTCCCCATACGCTCGAAACATATTTAACTGCTTCTGGATCAGAAATTTTACGGTAACCTGGAAGTGCATCAGCTTTTTGGCCGTGTTCACGTCCACCTTGACCGTTCGCTTGACCAGTAAATGTTGCTACACCTGATGCGAATTTACCAATTTGTCCTCTTAGAAGCGCCATTGACGTATAAAGTCTAACATTGTCTACACCTTTAGATTGCTGTTCAATACCTCGTGCAAACATGACAACTGATCGAGGAGAACGTCCAAAGATGTGAGCGGCTTTCACAATTTTTTCTACTGCGACACCCGTAATTTTCGAAGTGAATTCAGGTGTAAAACCTTCTACTGCTTGTTTTAGTTCTTCATAGTTATTACAACGCTCGTTGACATAAGCCTCATCTACATAGCCTTCTTTAATGAGCAGATGAAGCATTCCACTTGCTAATGTGTCATCTGTTCCAGGTCTAAGGTCAAGATGTACATCGGCAATTCGAGCAGTTGGAGTTTCACGAGGATCTGCAACGATCATTTTCGCTCCTTTGTCTCTCGCTTTCCATAACCATTGGATACTTGTTGGATGACATTCAGCCGTATTTGAACCAGCCATAAAGAAGCAATCCGTATGCTCTAACTCTGGCCATGGTAATGTTGATCCCCGATCTGTACCAAGTGTCTGCATAAACCCGCCAGCAGCTGAACTCATACAGAAGCGGCCATTATAATCAACATAACGCGTACCTAGTGCAGCTCGAGCATATTTCCCAACAAGGTAACATTTTTCATTTGTCATCGATACACCACCGAATACACTCAGTGCATCTTTACCGTGTTCTTTTTGCAGCTTTTTAAAGTTTTTCTCAATCAGATCAAGCGCTTCTTCCCAAGTTGCTTCAACAAATTGTCCGTTCTTTTTAATTAGCGGTTTTGTAATTCGCTCGTCGTGATCGATCGTTTGATAAGCGGTTACCCCTTTAGGACAAAGCTTTCCAAGTGTTACTGGCCAGTCGTAACGAGGCTCTACCCCTACGACTTTATTTGTTTTTTCATCTAGGCGAATGTGCATGCCGCACTGCATTCCGCAGTAACAACAGTGTGTTGAAATTAATTTTTCTCCTTCATGTTGTAAGTTTTTTACGCCTTCTTTTACAAGATAGTCCGTCATTTTATTTCTCCCCTTCTCTTGTTTCATCATAAAAGTTTTCAGAACGTTTGCGGCCAAACCCTGGAATGTGAATACCGTTATTCGTTTGGATCGGTCCAAATGGATTCCCTGCTGCATTTTCTAAATTTAATTGGCTCATTACACGCATTCTTCTTCGACACGATGGACAGTAGTCCGCTAAATAAGAACCGTCTTTTAGTTGTAAGTCAAAGGCTTGCACTCCTAAAATATCTTTAACATCATCAATTTGATCGTCACTGCTATATGTTGTTCCGCATTTTTTACATGGTCGAGTATCGACCTTCAATTGCTCTTGGTAGTTCATCGGAACCGCCACAGCTAATGGACGAATTGGTAAGTGGAACAGCTTTCCAAACGGGAAGTATACTAAGAAAATCACAACCGTAAATTGGTGAAAAAGCGCTAAATAAGAATGAATAAAGCCACCTAAAAATTTATAAGAAACCGTTAATAATAAGCCAGATACTGTTACCGCTAGAAGCATATATAAAGGAAATAAATCAAATTCGAACCGTTGTGTCACTTGAACACCTTTGTCTCTTTGGCGTCGGATCATCATCATGACGACTCCACCTAATACCATTAAAGCGGTAATGTTTAGGCCATTAAAAACTAATTCTGCGAATAATCCGTCTGCTGCCATCTTGATCATTGGGTACCCCATCACTACAAGTTGGTATGTCGTGGCATCAACGAGTTTAAAGTGCATCCAGCCAAACGTCAGTCCAAATGTAATCGCAAAAGATCCGATACAGCCCCAAGCTACAAGCCAGTGTTGAATGCCCCGATAAATGCCGCGCTTGAAAATAAATTTTTGGAATAAAATATTATCGACTAATGTTTGCATCACAGATTTAATGTTACGTTTTTGTCTTTTTCTTGCTTTTAAGTTTTGGATCGTTCTTTTTAATACTTGGTGAGTCGCTGGTCGCATCGACCAAGCACATATTCTAACCGTCATCCCAATCGCAAAGACAAATGATGAAATTAAATAACCAAACAACATCATGTCCACATGGCTGAACTGCTTTGTACCAATCCACATCGAGGTAATTAATAGTAAAACTACAATGAAAGCATACATACTTGTTTTTGAATAAAAGGACTTTTCAAACTGAGTCATCCTTGTCACTCCTCTACGTTAAATCACAATTTGTTTTGTTAAACTTATTGTAGAGGCAGCTCGATTTTAGTACTGTGAGTTTTTTCACACGAGATAAGAAAATATAGTAACAAAATAATGGTAGAATTTTTTTGGGGGGAAGCAAACTATTGATACAACGCTATTTGTAGAAAAGTAAGGATGAACTTTAGACGATCTGTGAACTTTATGACACAATTTAAAATGCTTTTTTCGAGAATATTGTTTAGTACTAGAGTCCTATAATGAAAACAAGCCCCAATCATACGATTGAAGCTTGTTGATCTAAAAGATTTGATTTATGTTATTGTTGCTGGAATATAGCCACAACTCGGATCACTTGCCAAGTAATCACCGTGCACGGCAAAGGCACGAGCGCGAGATCCGCCACATATGTTTTTAAATTCACACTGGCCACACTTTCCTTTGAGTAAAGATTTATTTCGTAAGGCTTTCATGACAGGTGATTGTTGATAGATATCTAACAATGATTGCTCACGAACATTCCCACATTTTACAGGTAAAAAGCCGCTTGGATAGACATCGCCAGTATGACTAATAAAAACAAACCCATCTCCATCATTAACCCCTTTTGGAGCACGTCCTAGTATGTCAGTACGTTTCTGTGGTTTCTCAAGATCCACCGAACGATTATCTGAATGGTTTCCACGTCTACTAGAAGTAGCAGTCTGTTTATTTTGCAAAAACACTCTCCGGTAATGAGGTGCTTCAGTCGCTTTCACATGATACGGCATTTTTTCCTGCACCCCAACGAGCCAGTTCATGACTTCTTCATGTTGGTGCGGGGTTAACATGTCTTTTTGTTGAGCTCGTCCTGTTGGAATTAAGAAAAATAAACTCCAAAGGACAGCTCCCATATCTTTAACGACTTCGCTAATTCGCTCCAAATCATCAATATTATAGTTTGATACCGTAGTATTAATTTGAATTGGGATCCTTAATTCTTTCAGGTAAGAAATACCTTTCATTGTTCGATCAAACGACCCATTTGTCCCTCGAAAATAATCATGAATTTTTGCATTGGATCCATCTAAACTAAATGCCCATCGTGATAAACCCACACGCTTCGCCTCTTCAACGGCCGCTTTCGTCACTTTAGGTGTGGCACTCGGTGTCATCGAGACGGCAAGATTTTTTTCATGGATCGCATACTGTGCCAACTGAAATAAATCTGGTCTCATAAGCGGGTCGCCGCCAGTAAAGACAAAAAGCGGGTTATTCATGTCAGCAATTTGATCAATTAGTCGTTTTCCCTCTTCAAATGATAATTGTGTTGGGTCTGCTTTATATTGAGCCTCCGCACGACAATGAAGACATTTTAAAGCACAAGCTCGTGTAACTTCCCAAATCACGATGAAAGGAAATTCGTTATAATTCTGGTGAATTGCATTTGCATTAGTATCTATGGTCATTTTCAGCCACTCTCCTTCTACAGCAAAGCTTCTACTTTGACTATAAGAGAAAATCCTAGTCTTGACTGTGAGCTCTATCACAATCACTCTTTTAATTTAAAATGATTGATTTTCTCTTGCAGCCTTTCAGACATCCTCGTTAATTGACTCGATGCGGCACTCACTTCCTGCATCGCTGCAGTTTGTTGCTCAGTCGAGTCCGCAACAAAGTCTGTATGATTTGCATGGCTCTCTGATATGTCCACGATTATTTTGGTTAGTTCTACGATTTTTTGAATTTCTTCATTTATTTCTTTTAACGTACTACTAATATGGTAGACATCACCTGTAATCTCATTAATGGATTCTGCAATTTCATGGAACGAATTACCTGCTTGATTCATCACTGCTATTCCGTCTGTTACCGTTTGGTCACCATGAGATGATGTTTTGACTGCTTCTGTTGTTTCTTCTTGTATCTGTGATATCAACTCTCGTATCTCGTTTGTTGAAGCTGACGACTGTTCTGCTAATTTTCGAACTTCATCAGCAACCACTGCAAACCCCTTCCCATGCTCTCCTGCACGGGCAGCCTCAATAGCTGCATTCAATGCTAATAAATTCGTTTGATCGGCTATAGCTGTTATCATCGATATGATCTCGTTGATTTGTTCTGATTTTTTATCAAGACCATTCATCGTTTCTTTCATTGAAACTGAATTTTGTTTTATCCTTTCCATTTGCTCAATGGCACGCTTAATCACTTCATCACCTGTATCAGCCTTTTCATTAGCGAGTTTCGATATCTCAGATGATTTTTTTATTCGTGTCAGTACATTATCCATATCATTCGAAATGTGAGTAATAACTTCATTAATATGGTTCGATTTCCTTACTTGCTGTTGCGAATCTTCTTGAATACTTTTAATTCGATCTGAATTCAGCTCCGTTGTTGTCGTCACTTGTTTTGCTTGTTTGGATAATTGCTCAGATGTAGCTGCCACTTGGTATGAGCTATCAGAGACATCACCGACCATCTCTTGCAACTGATCAACCATGGAATTAAAATCATTGCCTAATTCACCAATCTCATCTTTTCGGTTAATCGTTATACGTGGCGCAGTCAAATCTCCTTGAGCGATTTTCTTGGCATACACGATAAAATCTGAAATAGGCTTCATTGTTCTACTAACAAACCAAATGGTCACGATTGTCGTAATTAATAGAGGAATAATTCCGAATAAAATACCGCCTTTCACCATATCCCACGTTCTCTCATGAACAATGCTTGCATCAAAATCGATGGCACTAATTGCAATCATTTCTTTACTCGGATCGTGATCTTTAAAGATTGGTGCATAGCCTGTAAGTCGTTTCATTCCACCAAACTCATAAATGTCTGAATAATGGGGATGGCCCATTGACTTCATCATGTGTAAAGCTTCTTCGTCTAAATAAAACATATCGCCTGCTTGAAATCCTTGTGCTTGCAAGTTTACATCTGCTACTAATACCTTTCCTTCTAGTGAAAGTATGTACTGTGTTTCAAATATGTCTTTATGATCGACGGTCCAGCTAATTAATTGCCCAATTTCTGCGGACTTTGATAAGTCTCCTTGTGCAAGTTGTTCAATATCAGTAGGATTTAATAGCCCTGTTGTTATATTGGCACATCCGTACAATTCAATAGCCGCTGCTTCTTTTACTTTTTCATAAATAATTCGATAATTGGATATGGAAATTATCGCCATTGAAATAAAAATCGTTGTAAAAATAATTACTCCTAATTTCATAGTAACGCTCGTTTTCTTCATATACTCACCTCTTAATAATTATCATTCTTTTACTAGATTGTAACTATATTCATAATTTTCCGTTGTGAGAAAAGTCACATCTTAAATAAAAGAAAGATACTAAAATAGAGTTATATTGGTTTTACTTTAATAATTAGGAGTGAAAAAGATGATTACTGGAAATGTAATTGCGGTAACTAGCGGCAAAGGCGGCGTAGGAAAATCAACGGTATCCGTAAATCTAGCTCTTGCTTTATCTCGATTAAATAAAAGTGTGGCTATCATAGATTTAGATATTTACGGCTTTAGTGTACCGAAAATCTTAAATATCACAGATCGTCCCAAAACGATTAATAATAAAATCATTCCTGTTGGCTCACATGGTTTAAGTGTTATGTCCACCGGATTTATGGTGCGCGGAAATAACCCCATTGTTTGGCGCGGTCCAATGCTAGGACGAATGATCGAACATTTCTTTAAAGACGTGATTTGGGGGAAACTTGACTATGTAATTTTAGATATGCCGCCAGGGACTGGAGATGTTGCGCTTGACCTTCATCATATGGTTCCTGAATGCAAGGAGATTATTGTTACAACGCCTCACCCGACAGCAACACATGTAGCTGAACGAGCAGGGACGATGGCGCAAAATACTAACCATGAAATATTAGGTGTCATCGAAAATATGTCTTATTTCTCTCCTCCTGGACAAGATAAGAAATATTATCTTTTTGGAAAAGGCGGCGGGGAGACATTATCTAAAACATTAGATACTCAACTATTGGCTTCCTTACCTATGGCTCTCCCGAATGACAATGGTGAAGTTCCATCTATTTATGATGAGACTACGAATTTATTTGCTCACTTTAATGAACTTGCCCAGCAAATTGACGAAGTTTTATTAAACCAAAAAACAGCAATAAATTAATTTTATACTTGCAGAAAAGCCGTTTCTATATCGATATGGAAACGGCTTTTCTTATTGATTAAATTCACTCTTTCCCTTTCCTATCATAAGGTTAGACTTCTTGCTCAACATCACCTTATACCATCACGTTATGTGGAAACCGAGTTCAGCTCATTTACACAGTACATACATTGTTTGTTTTTTGAAACCTACTAAAAAAAGAAGCCGACTCCATAGATGAGTCGGCCTCAATGTGTAGATCTGACTATGAGGAATAACGTAAAGCTCCCAAGAATAGTGAATTCAGTTTGGGTCTTTACTGATTGTCAGTGAAATAATATAGGGTTTAACCACCAATAGCCGACATAGCTCTTACAGTTGGCGTCCCTTGTTCATACATCGTTTGCCCCATTTCATGATTTTTCGGCTTTAAAAACAATGCTCGCTTATAGGCATCAATAAGTGCGTGATGGTCATGGGCTATCGCTTTTACAGGTACTTCTGCTTCCCAGAACAAACACGATTTCAGATGTCCATCCGCAGTCAGGCGCAGTCGGTTACAACTAGCACAAAATTCATTGGATATCGGATGGATTAAGCCAAAGCTTCCTTTCGCATTTTCAAAAGAAAATGTTCGTGCTGGTCCTGCCAGTTCTTTTCTTTCGTGCTCAGTATATATGCCAATCGTTTCAGCTATATTTTTTACAATTGACAGGGACTGATATTGTTTGGACCATTCGAATTGTTGGTTTCCAATCGGCATGTATTCAATAAAGCGAATTTGTATATTTTCTTTCATCGTCCACTTTAAAAAGGTTTCAATCTCATCCACATTGTAGTCTTTTAATAAAACAACATTTAACTTGATGGGATGTAACTGATGATCGATAGCTGCTTGAATTCCTTCTAGGACATCTTTCAGTTTCCCGTTTCTCGAAATCTTCGTATATTTTTCTTCATTTAAAGTATCAAGACTGATGTTTATTCGATTTAAACCAGCGTCCTTTAACGCTTGAGCGTACTTTGCTAGAAAGATACCATTCGTCGTAAGCGCGATATCTTCTATACCAGGAATTTCTTTTAATCTCCCTATTAACTTTGGAAGGCCTTTACGAACTAGCGGCTCTCCTCCTGTAATACGAATTTTCTTTATGCCTAGTTGTGCTCCAGCTTGAACGATATTCACTATTTCGTCGTCTGTCAGTAGATGTTGAAAACTTGTACAATCATGAACCCCGTTAGGAACACAATAATGACAAAGGAGATTGCATCGATCTGTAACCGAAATTCTTAAGTAATCATGTTTCCGATCAAATCGATCAACTAAATTCATATCATCACTTCCTTTAACCTTACTTTATCAAATGATGATCGTTTATTCTGTGAAAAATATCACTGACCATAAACTTTATTAAATTAAAAATATTACAAAAAAAATCAAAATCTTGATGCAATTTATTAAATAATGGTCTATAATAGAAAACAACTTTACGCTTCAACGCTTTTAGGCATTAAAGTGTAAGGGGGTTTTCACGCTTTTGATAGACTTACATAAATCTAGGGGGCAACTATGATGAAAAAGAAATCGTTGGTAACTATTCTCTCTTCCATTGTTTGTCTTGTTGGACTTACAGCTTGTGGCGAATCAAACAGTGTAACAAACTCAAGTGAAAAAAATGATGCAACGGAAGTTATTACACTGAAGGTGGGACATATTGCACCACCTGGAGAGGCTTATGCACTCGGGTTTGAAGCTTATGCAGAAGCTGTGGAAGAGGCTACAGATGGACAAGTACAATTTGAAATTTTCGGTAACGGTTCCTTAGGGGGCGAAAGAGAGTTATTAGAAGGAGTCCAATTAGGAACTATAGATATGAGTGTGATTACAACGGGTGTAGTCAGCAACTTTGTTCCTGAAGTAACAGCTATTGAATTCCCGTTTTTATTTAAAGATTTAGAGCATGCTTATAAGACATTAGATGGTGAGGTAGGTCAAGAAATATTAGAGATCATGTCCAACTCAGGGTTAAAAGGAATTGCCTTTTGGGAAAATGGCCAACGTCATTTAGCGAATAATGTAAAGCCAATTATGACTCCAGAAGATCTAAAAGGATTAAAAATGAGGACGATTGAAAGCGAACTATTACTAGATACGTATAGTGCTTTAGGGACAAATGCTACACCGATGGCTTTTCCAGAAGTATACGGTGGTCTTCAACAAGGGGTTATTGATGGATCTGATTTTTCTTACGGAGTAATTTGGAGTACTAATGTGTACGAACAAACGAAATATCTTTCTGAAGTAGGATTATACTATGCATCTGCGACACTATTAATAAATCATGACGTATACAACTCGTTACCCGTAGATGTTCAAGAAGCAATTATAAATCTAGGAAAAGAATATGCACAAATACAACGTAACATTTCTCAAGAGTTAGAAGCTGAGCAAAAGCAAAATTTAATTGATAACGGAGTAGAAATCATTTCTAGCGAAGATCTAGATCTAAATGCTTTCCGTCAACTCGTAGAGCCTGTATATGAAAAACATGCTGAGAAATACGGAGAGTACATTCAGCGAATACAAGCTACCGAGTAAGGGAAAAGTAAGAGCGGCTGACCTATTGTCAGTCGCTCTTTGTTTATATACCAAGAATTTGCTTTGCTCGCATTACTGTTGCTTCATCTGGTGGATTCACATGCGAGAGCGGATATTCTAACCCTAATTGCTCCCATTTATAAACGCCCATTTGATGGTATGGGAGTATTTCCACCTTCTCAACATTCGATAAGGTGTCGATAAAAGAAGCAAGTCTTTCTAAATCTTCGTCTGCATCCGTTATACCCGGAATAAGCACATGGCGAATCCAAACTGGCCGTTGTTTTTCAGCAAGAAGCTGAGCAAACTGTAAAATGTGTGTGTTTGGGACCGTTGTTAACTGTTTATGCTTTTCATTATCGATCTGTTTTACATCTAGTAAGAATAAATCTGTATATTGGAGAAGTTCATCTAACGACTTAAGGAACGACTGACTCTTCGAAAAGCAGCCTGCAGACGTGTCGATCGTTGTATGAAGCCCTAATTCTTTACATCGTTTAAATAAGGCAATTAAAAAGTCAATTTGCAGAAGTGGTTCTCCTCCACTGACCGTAACCCCGCCGTTCGATCGTTTTAAATACGGGATATACGTTTCAATGTCCTGAATTAGATCGTCTACATCAACCGGTTCACCCTTTTTCTGTTCCCACGTATCAGGATTATGACAAAATTGACATCGTAACAAGCAGCCTTGCGTGAAAATGACATAACGAATTCCGGGCCCGTCTACCATACCTGATGTCTCTACTGAATGCACGTAACCTTTCATAATTAGAAGCCCCTTTTGAATAAATTCATGATGATATTTTTAAATGGTACCAGGCACCTTTAGCGGACTAAAGGTGCCTGGTACCTCCCTTTTTATGTGACACCTATATCTTTTTATGTGATATTCATCCTTTTATGATGGACCAATTTTCACACTTATTTATACTGGTGTTACTAGTTGCTTTCCTCCAATGGAGTCATGGAATGTACGGTTAATTACATCTAATTGCTGTTCTCTTGTTAGTTTAATAAAGTTCACCGCATACCCTGATACACGAATGGTTAATTGCGGGTATAATTCCGGGTGATCCATTGCATCTAATAATGTTTCGCGGTCAAAGACGTTGATGTTTAAGTGATGCCCGTTCTTCTCTGAATACCCATCTAAGATAGCAACTAAGTTTGTCGTGCGGTCTTCCGATTCTTTACCTAACGCCTTAGGAACGATCGAGAATGTGTTTGAAATTCCATCTAGTGAATGTTGGTACGGTAATTTAGCCACCGAATTTAATGAAGCGAGTGCTCCTTTTTTATCTCTTCCGTGAAGAGGATTTGCGCCCGGTGCAAACGGCTCGCCATCTTTTCTTCCGTCTGGAGTATTTCCTGTTTTCTTACCATAAACCACATTCGAAGTAATGGTTAAGATGGACATTGTCGTTGTAGATTGACGATACGTATCATGCTTTTTCAACTTTTTCATAAAACGTCTGACGATATCTTGAGCAATTTCATCGACACGATCATCATTGTTTCCGAATTGAGGGTATTCCCCTTCAACGATATAATCAACGACAATTCCGTTCTCATCACGGACCGTTTTTACTTTTGCGTGCTTAATGGCACTTAATGAGTCAGCTACTACAGATAGACCTGCAATTCCTGTCGCCATCGTCCGTAAAATTTCATTGTCGTGAAGAGCCATTTCAATGCGCTCGTAATTATATTTGTCATGCATATAATGAATGATATTTAAAGTATTAATATAAAGCTCAGCTAACCATTCCATGACATGATCAAACTTAGACATTACTTCTTCATAGTCTAAGTATTCACTCGTAATTCTTTCAAACATCGGTGTCACTTGAATTTTCGCTTTTTCATCAACCCCACCGTTAATCGCATATAAAAGCGTTTTTGCTAAGTTTGCTCTTGCACCAAAGAATTGCATTTGCTTCCCAATTCGCATAGCAGATACACAACAAGCAATTCCATAATCGTCACCAAATTCTACACGCATTAAATCATCATTTTCGTATTGAAGTGAACTTGTTTGGATCGACATTTTTGCACAATAGCGTTTGAAGTTCTCTGGCAAGTTCGTTGACCAAAGCACAGTTAAATTCGGTTCTGGTGCTGGACCTAGGTTTGTTAGCGTGTGAATGAATCGGAACGACGTTTTTGTGACTAAAGGTCTGCCGTCTATTCCAACCCCGCCGATTGATTCAGTTACCCATGTCGGATCGCCACTAAAGAGATCGTTATAATCAGGTGTTCTGGCAAATTTGACGAGACGTAGTTTCATAACAAAATGATCGACTAATTCTTGTGCTTCCTCTTCTGTTAAACGGCCTTCTTTTAGATCATTTTCAATATAAATATCGAGGAACGTTGAGACTCGTCCTAAGCTCATCGCTGCTCCGTTTTGCTCTTTTATTGCAGCTAAGTAGCCAAAGTACAACCATTGGAAGGCTTCTATTGCCGTAGTCGCCGGCTCAGAAATGTCAAAACCGTAAGAAGCAGCAAGTGTTTTCAATTCTTGAAGCGATTTAATTTGTTCAGAAATCTCTTCTCTTAAACGGATCACTTCTTCAGACATTCTTTTACCCATTTCTTGAAGCGATTGTTTCTTCTCATTAATTAAGAAATTAACACCGTATAAAGCAACACGTCTGTAATCACCAATAATTCTTCCACGGCCATAAGCATCAGGTAAACCTGTAATGATCCCGATTTTTCTCGCCAGTTTCATTTCATCTGTATATGCATCAAATACACCTTGGTTATGTGTTTTTCGATGCTCTGTAAAAAAGCGATCCACTTCTTGATCCATCTTGTAACCGTATGCTTCACAAGCTGTTGCTGCCATGCGAATACCACCGTATGGCTGTAATGAACGTTTGAACGGTTGATCCGTTTGGAAACCGACAATTGTTTCCTTCTCTTTATCTAAATATGCTGGTCCATGTGATGTGATTGTAGAAACGATTTCAGTGTCTAAATCATATACGCCACCGTTTTCACGTTCTTTTTTGGTAAGCTCCATCACTTTTTCCCATAATTTTTTAGTGCTTTCTGTTGCGCCTACAAGAAAAGCGTCATCACCATCGTATACTGTATAATTTTTTTGAATGAAGTCCCTTACATCTATTTCTTGGTCCCAATTACCTTTTCTGAAACTGTTTGGATGACTCATCTTTTTTCACTCCTTGAAAATTAACAATGGGATTAAGACGCTATCAAAATGACTTACAGATTACTATTTCAATATAAACAACCTAGCTTTTTCAATAGCGTCTTTTCTAATTTTTTCTAATTTACTCTACAGGTCTAGTATAACAATTCAGTAGTATTTGAGGCTGTGAAAAAAATCACAAAATCGTGTCACCTATAATTCTGTTCACGAAATAGTCGTAAATCAACACCCCCTTCATCTATTATTTCTCCCAAATAAGCTTTACATTTCCTTCTTCAACCTCGATGGTGTAAGTTTTAACTTTACCTTCATCAGGAGCTTGTACTTTTCCATCGATTAATGAAATTTTCCAGTCATGCATCGGGCAAAAAACAAAGTGACCGCTGACAAGACCTTCGGAAAGAATGCCTCCTTTAGGGTGTGGACTTTTATTTTCGATCGCTCGAACCGAACCATCTGATAGGCGAAAGAGAGCAATCTCCTCCCCATCGACAGAAAACACTTGACCAATCATTTCTGGCAGTTCATGAAATGAATAAAGTTTAATAGCTTGTCTTGTTTTCATCATTCTAATCTTCCTCTCTACTGAACTGGCACTGGTATAGTTGTTGTTTTAAAATAGGCTTCACGGATACTTTCATCCTCATTTATTTTTTGCCACGGCTCTTCATAACGACTCACTGTTTTTTGCAGCGTTGCGTTTAATTCCGCTCTTTTTTCTACATCGGCTACTACTTCCTTAATATGGTCTAATCCAAGGCGGTCCACCCAGTGAGAGGTTCTTTCTAAATAATTGGCCGTTTCACGGTAATACTGTATAAAAGCCCCTGTCATTTCAAATACTTCTTGTTCCGTTTTGACTTTACAGAAGAAGTCTCCAGCACGTAAGTCTGTGCCCCCGTTACCACCGACATATAGTTCCCAACCACCATCAACTCCAACAACTCCGACATCTTTAATTCCGGATTCTGCACAGTTTCTCGGACAAGCGGATACACCCATTTTGAATTTATGTGGTGTATCAAGACGTTCAAAGCGTTTTTCTAATTCAATGCCGAGACTCATCGAATCTTGAGTACCAAAACGACAGAACTGTGAACCTACGCACGTTTTTACTGTACGAAGCGTCTTTCCGTAAGCATATCCAGATGGCATCCCTAGCTCTTCCCATACTTGAGGGAGTTGTTCTTTTTTCAATCCAAATAAACCAATTCGTTGTCCACCTGTTAATTTGACGAGTGGCACATTATACTTATCAGCAACATCAGCAAGCTTTCTTAAATCTTCAGCTGTCGTCACTCCACCGTACATTCTAGGAACAACTGAATACGTTCCATCTTTTTGAATGTTAGCGTGTAATTTTTCATTTACAAGACGCGAATTTCTATCATCTTTATATTCTGGATTAATCATACCGAGATAGTAATTTAACGCTGGACGGCATTTTGAGCAGCCTTGTTCTTCGTTCCAGTTCAGAACCATCATGACTTCTTTTGGTGAAGTTAATCCTTTATCTTTTATTTCATCTATAACTTCATCTCGACTAAAAGTTGTACACCCACATAATGTTTCTTTTTGAGCAGTCAATTCATAGTCAGAACCTAATGCATGTTCGAGAATTTCACCAATTAATGGTTTGCAACGCCCGCAAGATCTTCCTGCATTCGTACAACCACCTACTTGCTCTATTGTTGCAAGTCCTTGTTGTTGAATGGCATCGACAATCGTTCCTTTAGTCGTTCCGTTACAACCACAAATAACTTCATTATCTGGCATCGCTCCAACGTCAGTCGTCGCATCCGCTCCTGGCGCTAGTAAGAAAGAAATTGTGGCTTGATCTGAAATATCTTCTTTGTTCGTTAACATTCTAAATAATCTTGAACTATCTTTTGTATCACCATATAAAACGACACCGACAATTCGATTATCTCTAACTAAAACCTTCTTATAGACACCTTCATATTCGTTATGGACTTTTATTGATTTGGTTGATGCATCATCATAAATTTCTCCAGCTGAGAACAAATCAATTTCAGTTACTTTAAGCTGGGTTCCTAACAATGAACCTTCGTAACCTTCTTCCTTGACACCGCACAAACGATTGGCTAATACTTTACCTTGTTCATATAAAGGAGCCACTAAACCATAAACCACTTCTCGGTGTTCTGCACATTCCCCTACAGCATACACATGAGGAATATTCGTTTCTAAATAATCATTAACTACAATGCCACGATTGATATAGATGTCACTGCCTTTAATAAAATCAATGTTTGGAACAATCCCGGCCGACATTACGACTAAGTCTGCTTGCACTTCACTTCCATCTGAAAATCGAACACCCTCGACTCGATCGGTTCCCACAATTTCAGTCGTTGATTTTGGCATGAGGAAGTTCATCCCTTGCTCTTCTAATGCTTGTTTTAACATACTAGAAGCAACAGGATCTAGCTGTTTTTCCATCAAATGTTCGACTAAATGAACGACATCCACTTCCATTCCTAAATGAAGTAATCCTTTAGCAGCCTCAAGTCCAAGAAGTCCCCCTCCAATTACAACTGCTTTTTTATGTTGCTTAGCAACTTCCATCATAGTTACGCAATCTTCAATATCTCTAAATCCAATGACTCCTGAAAGTTCGGCCCCAGGAACAGGTAAAATAAATGGCTTTGAACCAGTCGCAATAATTAGTTCATCATATGATAGAACTTGTCCTTTATTTGAATAAACTAGCTGGTGCTGCGGATCTACTTTTGTTATCATTTCATCCGTAAACAACTGAATTCCGTTATCTTTATACCAATCCCAATTATTGATTATCGTATCTTCAAATCTCATTTCCCCTTGAAGTATATTTGAAAGTTGGATCCGGTTGTAATTGGGATGTGGTTCTTCACCAAAAATCGTTATTTCAAATAGATCACGGTTTATTTTTAATAGATCTTCAATGACTCTAACCCCTGCCATTCCATTTCCTATCATGACTAGTTTCTTTTTCTCCATTTTTAAGACCTCCACTTGCTCACTATTTCACAAATAGGAGCATACATCTCTAGTTGTTTTCAATTTTTATGATCTCAGTATAACAATTAAGAACTTGCAAAAACTGTGATGAAAATCACACCCTATGAATTAAAATATTACTATTTTGTGAAAAAGTTTCGTTCAATAATTTGTAATAACTATTTTTTCTATAGTTAAACTGTTCGTTCTTTAACTTATTTACGAAGTTATACTAGTTCTTTCTATATAATCGTCCTGATTAATTTTCTTCTATTCATTGATATTTTTCGATAGTATGTTCTATTTTTATTTATTTCCTGTGAAAAAAATCACACTCAACTTTTTCGTTTGATTGTATCATCAATTTTGTAAGAAACATCGATGTGAAGAAAATTAAACAATAGTATTTGGGGGAATAGATCATGGCGAAAATTACGAAATGGGAGCCAGAAAATGAAAGCTTTTGGGAAAGTGATGGCAAGAAAATTGCAAGAAAGAACTTATTAATATCCGTATTTTCTTTAATCTTAGCCTTCTGTGTATGGCAATTATGGTCAGTTACAGCCGTACGATTAAATGATGTAGGCTTTAATTTTACAAGTAGTCAATTATTTACATTAGCTGCTTTACCTGGATTAACTGGAGCAACACTACGTTTATTCTACACTTTTATGCCAGGCTTAATTGGTGGTAAAAAAACGACATTACTTACAACTGTTGTTCTATTAATACCAGCGATCGGCATTGGGTTTGCCGTTCAAAACCCTGAAACAAGTTTTCAAACAATGGTTATCCTTGCTGCTTTATGTGGACTTGGTGGAGGTAACTTAGCGTCTTCAACGGCGACTCTAAATCCGTTTTATCCTAAAAAAGCAAAAGGTACAGCCAATGGAATTAACGTTGGTATTGGAAACTTAGGAGTTAGTGTTGTTCAATTCTTAACTCCAATCGTAATTGGTTTAGGATTTATTGGTGCTCTAACTGGTGGCGGGCAAACTTTAGCGGATGGTAGCGTTGTTTATATTCAAAATGCAGCATTTATTTGGGTAATTCCAATTATCGCTTCTGTCATTGTTACATTTTTCTTTATGGATGAACTTCCTGTAGCAAAACCGAGTATTAAGAGTCAGCTTTCTGTTCTAAAAATGAAACATATGTGGGTTATGACTTGGCTTTATGTAATGTGCTTCGGTTCATTTATCGGGTTCGCAGCGGCATTTCCATTATTAATCCGTTCTGAGTTCCCGGAAATCGATGTGATGAAGTTTGCTTTCTTAGGTGCATTAGTTGGTGCTTCAATCCGTCCATTCGGTGGTTGGCTTTCTGATAAAGTGAATAGTGGTGCAAAGGTAACATTCTGGACGATTGTCGCGATGATCCTTGCAACATCAAGTGTCATCTACTTCTTAAATATTAATAACTTTACTGGTTTCTTAATTTCATTCTTAGTGTTATTTGCTGGAACTGGAATTGCGAATGGATCTACTTTCCGAATGGTACCATTCATTTTTGAAGAAAAATTTGCAGCACCTGTACTAGGGTTAATTGCCGCATTTGCAGCATACGGTGCATTCTTTATTCCAAAAATTTTCGGTTGGTCAATTGATACAACTGGATATGCTAACTTAGCTCTATTTATCTTTATCGGTTACTACGTAATCAGCTTAGTTATCAACTGGTACTTCTACTCAAGAAAAAATGCAGAAGTTAAATGTTAATCTAAGCGCCTAACAAGAACATGGCCTTTTCACTACTAAGTGAAGGGCCTGTTTTTTTATGGCTATAGTAAAATTACCGTTCCTATGAAATAATGAAGTGTAAAGGTAGTTAGGAGGAATGCCTATGAAACCCCATCATGTTGTCGGAATTTTATTAGCTGGAGGTGCCTCACGACGCTTCGGTGAACCTAAAGCTTTGTATGAACTTGATGGAAAGCCGTTTTTTCAATACAGTCTAGATGCTTTACAAGAAAACGCAGAAGACATAGTCATTGTGAGCCAGCCTGATCTTATTCGACAAATTCACCGCCAAACTACATATGATGTCATTTTAGATGAAGAGCAGTTTCGTGGCGATGGACCACTAGCGGGCATCTATAGTGCTATGAAACACATTCATTCAGAATGGTATTTGGTACTCCCTTGCGATACTCCCTATATTCATGCGGCAATAGTCAATCAGCTACGATCATATACTGAGCGCCACCCTGATAAAGATGCATTTGTACCTCATGTTGCAGGAAAAAAACAACCAATAATTGCTATGTACAACAGACGATGCTTACCGGCAATAGAAAAAAACCTAAAAGAAAATTGTTTGAAAATAGGAATGTTACTTCAGGCCGTTGATACCATGTTTATAGAGGAAAACGAGTGGAACCATCATGAGGCATTTCGTAATATTAATGAAAAAGATGATTTAAGTTTTAGTTAGCTATATGAATAAACAAACATCCATCAAGTGATGGATGTTTATTTATTTGTCACTCTTATTACCCACCACTTACAGGAGGAATTAAAGCAACAACATCATTTTCTTTGAGTGGTGTATCATTTTTCACATATTCTTCATTGACCGCCACAATCGTACTATCTAATGAACGTAAATTAGGATACTTTTCCAATAATACCTTTTTTAACTGTTGAACTGTGATCGGTTCACTTTTAATTTCAATTTCTCTTTCACCAACAATTTCTTCTAATTGTGCAAATAATAAAACCTTCATCTTACACCTCTTTTATTTCCGGCTTACCTGTCTCATATTTTACTTTTTCCAATTGGTCGCCGACCCACTCTTGCCCGTCTTCCCAATGCTCTTTTTTCCAAATCGGTACAATTTCTTTTATTCTTTCAATTGCATAACGACTAGCCTCATAAGAATCCGCACGATGTGGTGTTGAAACAGCAATGACAACCGCGATATCGGTAATTTCTAAATCACCAATTCGATGAGTAATTGCCACTTTTGCTTGTGGCCACTTTTCTTGAATCTCATCACCAATTTGAGCTAGTTTTTTAACAGCCATCGTCTCATAAGCATCATAACGAAGGTAGACGGTTTTCTTCTCACCGGTCATCTCTCTAACTGTACCAATAAAAGTATTAATCGCACCTGCATTACGGTCGACTACTTTATTCACGATCGTTTCAATTGAAATCGGTTCCTGTATAATTTCAAAAAGCTGTTCACTCATTTCTTTCCTCCCAATACACCATTCATAAACCAACTAAAAAATGACTCAAAATCATCTAATAAAAAAGTAGGAACTCCTATTGTAGTTGGTAGTTCAATATTCTTCCACAACAGAACCGCTTGTATGTTTTCAAGTTGTTCCAATAACTCGATGTCCTCCGCTTTTCTTACAATGACGATCTTAGGAAACGGTTCCGTTTTAAATCCTTCAATGATGACAATATCTATATTTAAAAACTGCTGAAGCTTAAGGGCATCTTCTATCGACCAATTCGCTTCATGATTAAAGTGCATTTGAACAGTATGTCCAGCAACAACAGTCGTACCAGTTGCACCATATTCACGAAACCTTGCCGAGTCTTTTCCAGCATCTAATGCTGCTAAGCGATTTTCATGTCCATGATGTTTAATAACTGAAACCCTAACGTCTATACCCTTTAGGCTCGTAATTAATTTTTCTATTAATGTTGTTTTTCCGGAATTACTGTAACCTGCGACTTGAATTAGTTTCATTCTTTTTCCCAAATTGAAGTACTGCCTTCGCCGTTTAGAAGCAGTACCTCAACCTCCATACCACGCTCAAACCCTCTCGTACCGCCTGGTAGCATGAGAAGTGCATTGGCATACGCAATCGAAGAAACGACACCTGATTTATCCAAACCGACTGGAGCCACAATGAGCTTTCCATCTTCAATCGATACTCTGCTTCTAACAAAGCGAGTAAATGGGTTCGGCTTTGGAAAGTCTTTATCGAGTATGGCCTTTTCCTTTTGTAAATGCACACAATCTGCCTCAACTAAACTAAGAATTGCAGGACGTGCAAACAATTCAAATCCTACAAAGCATGCTGATGGATTTCCCGAAAGTCCAAACAAAAATTTACCGTCTTTTACGGCAACTGTTGTAACACTGCCTGGACGCATCGCAATTTTATTAAACAAAACCTCGGCTTCAAGCTTCTTATAAATGTCTGGTAAATGGTCAAAGTCACCAACAGAAACACCGCCAGTAGTTACCAACACATCGACTTCGGCTAATGTTTGTTTGATCTTTTCAAAGCAAGTATCAAAGTCATCCGCTAATTTCCCATAAAATTTCGGTTCTGCACCGATCTTTTGAATTTGCGCTGCGATCATATATCCATTACTATTGCGGATTTTTCCTGGTTCCAACGGTTGGTTAACTTCTAATAACTCTGAACCAGTAGCAATAATTCCTACAACGGGCTTTTTAAACACGGGAACTTTCGCATAACCAAATGTTGCTAATAATGCGACCGTTCCTTCATTAATTTTTGTTCCTTTATCAAGTAAAACCGAACCGTTTTGGACATCCTCACCTTGTCTAGATATATTATCACCCGATAATACTTTACGTTTTACCTGTATGTATGTTTTCCCGTTCTCTTGTACTTCTTTAACGAGTTCAAGCATGATTACGGCATCCGCTCCGTTTGGAATTTGTGCTCCTGTCATTATACGTATCGCTTGCTTTGCTTGAAGCGCTGCTTTTGCGACTGTTCCTGCACCAATTTCTTCAATCACTTCTAATGTTACTGGTTCATCTGAGCTTGCGACCTGTGTATCTTCACTTCGAATCGCAAAACCATCATAGGG
The DNA here is from genome assembly GCF_048323755.1 of Alkalihalobacterium sp. APHAB7. Taxonomy (NCBI): domain Bacteria; kingdom Bacillati; phylum Bacillota; class Bacilli; order Caryophanales; family Bacillaceae; genus Alkalihalobacterium; species Alkalihalobacterium sp. APHAB7. The sequence continues at coordinate 27,097 of NZ_JBLWFS010000026.1, read as the reverse complement.
TGATCGATCAAACGGTGGTACATCGTGGTCAGCTTTTAAAGGTTCACCTAAATAACGACCGAGGCATTCATCGATCGCTACATATTCCACCTCACCATTTCGATGGACATGGTCCATTATTTTATTCACAGCATCTTTTACAGGTATTGGAGTTCTTCTTTCTACCAATGATGTATCCTCCTAAAACTACAATGATCAATGATTTTTTCAATAATAATAATAAGGAATGCAACACGTTCCAATTTCATAAATTTCGACACTATTATTATACACTAAATACCGTTTCATTAATATTGGTAGGGCCTTATAACTTGCATAATTCTGGTGGTTTTAACGATAGTGTGAACGATAAAAATTTGACTAGTTCAGTGCTTTAATAAATGAGCTTTCAGATCGATGATAGATAGGTTAAGTAGGAGCTTCTTCGAAGGCTTTTAGTTGTGATGAGAAGTAGGTTATAACTACTCTACTGAGATGCTGATGTGGCATGAAGATGAAGAATTTCATATAATTCTAGTAATAACATAAGAATACAAGGATTTTTTTATAATTTGTATCGAGGGATTATTATAGCTATTACTGAAATTTTTAAAAGTAACATATAGAACAGATAATATTTCAGTACACGGTGAAACAAATATCAAAACACCTTGAAAAATCCATACAAAAGTACCATTTTTTCTTAGTAACTAAAGAAAAATGATTAAGCATGGTTGGAAACGAATATACACATTGCCTTCATTGAAGATTAGAAAAACATGTATTAATCCATTCAATTAATTTCGTTTTGTGGAAGCACTTCTAATTCGGATGAATCCGCTAAAACAACCTGAAAATAATCTTCCTCTTGGATCTCACAATAGCCACTCTCATAAATCCAAAAAATTGTATAAACCTTATTGTTATATCTAACTTTTGTTCCAATCTTCATCTTGCTAGCTCCCCCTCAAAACAAAATCTTTATTTTCTATTCAAATATATGTCTATGTTTGTCAAATATTCTTCGTGTTTCCGATTTTTCAAATTTAAAAAACGGGAAACTTGTCGATAAATGACGAATGACACTTTCAATTAGAAAGTGTCATTCGTCTTGCATTCTTATTAAATTTCTAGAACTTTTAGTGTCAGCTCATCCTCACCAAGTTTTTTTAGCTCGAGTAAAGGGAAATGACAAAACAGTTTTTGATTGGCATACTTGAATTCTATTACGGAATTCAAAAAGTCTTCACGATTTTTTGATATAAGTCCAAGATAGAAGTAATAAAAACCTTTTGAGTAATGCGACTGAGTATCAATATTAATACTATTGAGAACCTCTAAAGCTTTTTCCCCTTGTTGTTGTTGAATATAGTAAAAAGCAACCTCATGTCGATCTAATTCATCATTTGATTGAAAGTCTAAGAACTCTGGTTCTTTATTCCAATAACTTTGAAGGAAATTTATTGTTCGTTTTGTATTTAATGTATTTTGCGATTTATATTTAGAATAAATATGCAACGCCTTTGATAGGTATGAATAAGCTAGGTCATAACTTTCACTAATAAAAGCAACTCCCAAATTATGGAGGGCAACAGCTTTAGTTAATTCACTTACGGCATAATTAATAACAATTTTCCCATTTTTTATAACTTCTTCCCTATTTCCAATATTCATATTAATAAGTCCAATACGGCATTTTAAGGACTTTCTTAGAAATGGATATTTCTTCATTTGATTAATACCATCTTCTATAAGTACAGCAACTTGTTCACATCGGTCTAGCATTTTCATATCAAAATAGTTATATATCATAAAGACTTTAGATAATACCTTCATTTCTTGCGTTTTTAATACCAATTCATCAAATAGTATATTAGCCTCACTCGGTGACAGAAGCCCTTCCATCACTAGTTGATCAACATCATATACTTTAGCCCATTCACGACTTTCTGCATTTTTACTTTCTTTCAGCTTATCAATCATGAATTGTTTTAAATCATTTAAGCGATTGACCGAAGCATACTCAAGACTTATTCTTGCTGTTTTGCCATTGGGATTGACTTCTCTGAAGTATGCGTCCATTATCTCAAACTCCTGATCAGCAAACAGATAACGTACTATATCTAACAAACCTTCAAAGTTATCGAATTCACGATCTTTTTCATTGAGAAATTTATATAAAGAAGATTTACTCTTGAGGCCTGAAATATTAATTAACTTGTTAGCCAGCCCTTTTTCTGTTTCTATTTGGTTTTTTAGCATTTGCTTTAGCATGTTTATATTGAACCCTTTCATTCAATATATTAAGTGGTTACCCTTAAGTATTGAATAGATAGTTAGCAAAATTATAGCACAAAATAAATAAATTTTGTTATTTATTCTAGATAAAATGAACTATTTTTCAATGTTGTAATAGGAATAATATTATAAACTTTCTCTTAATTTAAATAGTTTCATTATTAATTCCTAAACATTAAAAACCTTTAGTGCGATTATTAGTTATTTCAAGTCTTTACGAATTTCTCGAATTACATGCCCTAATTCAGGAATAATAATTCGATTCATCGCTAATTTTACCGCACCTGATGACCCTGGCATGGAAAAGACCGCTGTCGTTCCAAATACTCCTGCAACCGCACGACTTAAAATTGCAGCTGTTCCGATATCTTCAGCATAGCTTAAGTATCTAAAAATCTCTCCAAACCCTGGCATTTCTTTATGTAATAGTTCTTTCACTGCTTCATACGTAGTATCACGCATTGCGATTCCTGTTCCGCCATTTAAAAGGACTGCATCTACATCAGCACGCGTTTCTGCTTGCTTTAACAAATCTTGAATGCCTGCATATTCGTCTTTTACGATTTGATATTCTGTTACAACGTGTCCATTTTCTTCTAGTAGTGTTTGGATTAGTCCACCACTTTTATCCGTTTCAGTTGTTCTAGTATCTGAAACTGTTATAATCATACAATTCACTGATTTAGGTGCTTCTTTTTTATGTTCATATGTAGACATTTGCTAACCCTCTCTCCAATAGTTTGTAAATAAAATTATACCAAAACTATATTAATTTACATAATTTCAACTTTGTAATTTAGCATTTTATCGTCTGTTCATGGTAAAATTGGAAGAGTCATTTAAGGAGGAAATCATATGAGTGAACTAACCCATTTTAATGAACAAGGAAGAGCCAAAATGGTCGACATCTCCGAAAAGGAAGTTAGCTCGAGAAAAGCTGTCGCTCATTCAAGTATAAAAGTAAATCAAGAAATTTATACAAAAATAATCGAAGGATCTTTTAAAAAAGGCGATGTCCTTGCTGTTGCTCAAGTTGCTGGAGTCATGGCAGCTAAAAATACAGCCAACTGGATTCCTATGTGCCACCCATTACAATTGACAGGCGTGGATATTTCATTTGAGTGGGAAACGAATGAACCTGACCACTACGAGCTACATATTGAAGCTACGGTTAAAACGACTGGTAAAACCGGGGTTGAGATGGAAGCCTTAACAGCAGCATCCGCTACAGTATTAACTGTTTACGATATGTGTAAAGCCGTTGATAAAGGCATGATCATTGGTGAGACATTCCTGATGCAAAAGTCAGGTGGAAAAAGCGGTGATTTTTCGAGAAGTAAGGCTTAGATGAATTATCATTACAATTTCCTAACGACTTGAATAAGAAAGAGGTTTAGCAGACGCTAAACCTCTTTCTTCTATTATATGGCTCTCATTACCCAACAGTGGTTTCTAGGTCTTCAATTGGCTTTTCTAAATATTTTCGGTCTTTTCGAGCATTGAACCGGTCTGCTTTTTCAACTGAAACGACAATATTGTAATCTGGAATACGAGCGTACTTTTCATAACGTCCTCTTGGAAGTAAGAAGTTTCCTTCAGGGAAGTGAACCTCAACGTTTCCACGTGCGATATCTACAAATTTTGCTCTTCCTTGGAATACTCCGAATCCATTATAGACGACAACACCTTCACCTTCAGTAACGCGTAATTCTTTCGCATCTTCAGCATTCATTAATACATCATATCGTTCTGCATTATTGAATGAGTCTTTTGTGCTGTATACCATTGAATTGAACTGCTTTCCTCGGCGAGTCGTTAGTAGGTATTGACCTTTTTTCTTACCGAGATCGGGAATTTCCACTGGGATTAAGTTTCCTTTTCCATCTGGAGTTGGGCAAACCCCATCTTCACATAACCAAGCTCCACCCCACTGGAACACATCTCCTTGCTTTTTCAAATGCTGTACACCTTCATAGCTTGGGTTCGCTTTAGCAATTTCCGCCCGTACTTCATCAGCATTTTTGAAATCTACTAAATGTGCCATCATCGGATTTACACGTTTCGCTAAATCAATATAAATTTTCCACTCAGTACGTGCTTCTTCAATTCGATTTTTATTTCCTTCAATTTCTGGAGAAAAGTAAACCATTCGCTCCGTAGAAGTTGAAGTACCGCCACCTTCTTGCTCATAGCGTGTTTTTGCAGGTAATACAATAACAGCTTCTTTTGCATCAATAAGTGTGGAAGTGTTTAAGATGATATCTTGATGTACTCTGATATCGAGTTCAGATAAAGCTTTTTCAACAAAGTTAGGATCTGGCATCGTTTCTAAGAAGTTACCACCAGACATATAATACAACTTCACTTTTCGTTCGTGACCTTCTGGAAGAACGATATTTTCAAGTGTAATACCAACCGTGTCTCCTTGCCATTTTGGAAGGGAAAAGCCCCATAACCTTTCGATACGTTCAATGTTTTCACCATAGAAATCACCACCAGGAAGAACGAAAGGATCAGCTCCCATTTCTCCACTACCTTGTACACTAGAGTGACCACGGAATGGCATAAGACCAGCATGTTTTCGGCCTAAGTATCCACGTAGTAGCGCAAGGTTCGCTACTTGTGAGATGTTGTCTGTTGCAAATGAGTGCATCGTTAAACCTAGTGCCCAAGCAAATACCGCATTCTTACTTTTCGCTAGTAACTCTGCTAGTTCAATAATTCTTTCTTTTGAAATACCAGAAGACTTAACGATATCTTCCCAGTTTTGTGCTTCAACATTTGCTTTTAATTCCTCATAACCGTTCACATGCTTTTCAACAAACGCATGGTTAATCGCAGAGCCGTGAGCTGTTTCTTCCATCTCGAACCAATATTTCATAATTCCGTGCATAAATGCAATATCTCCACCGATGTTGACTTGGTAGAAATCATCCGCAAGTTTTGTTCCGAAAAGTGCTGATTCTACATTCGATGGAATCCAATAATTTTCCATAGCTGGCTCTCGATATGGATTGATGACAATAATCTTCGTTCCTCTTTTCTTCGCTTCTAACATATACTTAGAAGATACAGGTGAAGCGTTAGACGCTACACTTCCCCAGAATAAAAGAACATCCGTTCCAATCCAATCTTGATAATTAACTGTAGATGCCCCTACCCCAATCGAACGCTTTAAGGCCGTTTTACTTGGGGAGTGACATATTCGTGATGCATTATCGATATGGTTTGCTCCTAAGAAACGCGCTACTTTACCAGCTACATAATATGACTCATTTGTGATACCACGTGAAGTTAAATAGAATGCATATTGTTTCGGATTTAATTTTTTCATTTTGTCCGCAATCATGTCCATCGCATCATCCCAAGTTAAACGTGAGAACTTTCTCTCCCCTTTTCTTCGGATTAATGGATATGGGATCCTACCTAATTTACGTAGATCTGTACTGTCATACTTTTTTAACTCATCGATATCCGCATGTAAAATCTCTTCCTTGATGGCTGGCATTGTATTTAAACGAAGAACGTTTAATCTTGTTGTGCATAAGTGTGGGCCTGTTAAGGTTTGATCATATAACCCAGCAACACCTAATGCACAGCCGTCACAAACTCCTTTAGATATAATTCTAGACGCATAACCTAAATTATCTTTATTTTCCCAAGCTACTTTAATTGAATCGCGAATATGTTTTGGCTTTATTTTACCTAATCCAAAAGGAACTGGACTTACCCAAAGACTTGGGTCTGGCATTTTGGATTTTTTCATTGGTCCTGGATGTTTTGTTTTTCCCATGATTAACACTCCTTAAATTCTTGCATAACCTATTATTTATTACTTATTTAAATTCACTGTAATTTAGAAATAAAAAACCACCGAAATCCCTATTTCTATATGAAAAGGTAAATCGGTGGTTGAGTCTTCGGCAGGATCGCTGCTAAGTACCAAACCTAGCTATTCAGTTTACAAAATTTCTCTTCAATGTCCTCATCAAAAACAAAAATGGACATGCCCAAATCTTTTTCAATATTTATATCTACAAAAAGTTCGACAAATTGACATTGTAAAAACTCTTCCATCTCAGCAGGTGGGTTTTTACGATACATTTCTTTGACCATCTCTGTTCTCGCAGCACGAAGCATTTGCTTACCTTCGTCCGCTGTTGCGATAAATTTTTCAATTGGAGAAAGGTTTCCTTCCATCTCGCATATTGCCCAATTCTTACAAAACTTTGTATTAATTTTGCTAGGCCCTTTCCCCATATGTTTTTTTCGAAAAGACCGAACTAAATTACTAAATTCAGCTTCATATTTGTTCATATAACGTCAACCCTTTTATTTATTCTATCTAAAAGAGTAGTCTTCTAAACTTGAAATGTCAACTCGCCAGCTTGTTTTCAGTCGTGCTTTGTTCTGCTTTAAGTCTTTTAATATCCAAGCGAATAATTAAAGATACGGCTAAGGCTGCAACAAACATCGCTGCAAAGATATATAGTGTTCCTGCATAACTATTTGTCGTTTCACGTACATAAGAAGCAATGATCGGACCCGCTAGTCCAGCAGCAGCCCATGCAGTTAAAATGTAACCGTGGATGGCTCCAAGTTGCTTTGTTCCAAAAAGATCTCCAATATAAGCAGGAATAGAAGCAAATCCACCACCGTAACAAGTTAAAATTAAGAACAATACGACTTGGAATAAAATTGCATGAGTAATACTAGGTAATAATAAGAATGTAACAATTTGAATTGCAAAAAATGCTGTGTATACATTCGGTCTTCCAATATAGTCAGAAATCGATGCCCAACCGAGACGGCCAATTCCATTAAATAATCCCATTAAACCTACCATTGTAGCAGCAGCTGCAGCTGATAGCCCTGCAATTTCTTGTGCCATTGGAGATGCGACAGAAAGAACTGCAATACCACATGTTACATTGATAAATAACATGACCCATAAATAGTAGAAGCGTTTTGTTTTAATTGCTTCGTTTGCAGTTAATTGTGATAAGTCGGCTGCTGGCTTTTTAGCACCTGAAGCAACTTGCTGCTTATATCCTTCTGGCATCCAACCTTCTGGCGGACGCTCAAGATAAAGTGCTGAAGCAGTCATAATTACAAAATAGACAGCTCCTAAAATAAAAAACGTATTCGCTATACCAACTGAACTAATTAAGTTCGCCATAATAGGGCTAGCAATCATAGCTGCAAATCCAAATCCCATAATCGCAAGACCTGTTGCAAGACCACGACGGTCAGGGAACCATTTTACAAGTGTTGAGACCGGTGTAATATAACCAACACCTAATCCAATACCACCTAAAGCTCCGTAAGTAATATAAAACATAGTTAAACTTCCCATGTTAATCGCTAATCCAGCACCGATTAAACCAATTCCAAAGAATGTTGCTGAAACGAGACCAGATTTACGAGGTCCATGCTTCTCTACGAAGTGCCCCATAAATGCTGCTGATAAGCCTAAAAATAGAATAGCAATACTAAAAGTTAATGATATTGCACTTAAACTCCAACCAAACTGTTCTTGAAGTGGATTTGTAAATACACTCCACGCATAAACCGATCCGATAGAAATATGGATCCCTACCGCGGCTAAAGCGATTAACCAACGATTTTTTATTTTTCCCACTTTCATCTTCCTTTCGACTCTCTCTCATCTATTTTGTTTGGACAAAAATAAAACCGTCGCAAGTACCTTACGTCTTGATCGAAAACGTTTTCACACGAAACATTTCAATCTTAGTAAGTATACAGCGACGGTTAGTGGCAAGCAGGAACTCTACTTTATAACCAACGTAATTCGCGTTAATCTAGTAAACATTTAAACCGATGACAGGGTCGCTATCTCAGATCTTAAATGTTACAGATTTATGAACAGTAATAATATAACTCGATTTCATTACAATTTCAACACTTATTTATTACGATTTCAGCACATCATGTAATAATTATTAAAAAATCTTTAATATTGTCGGGTGACTTCTACATAGATAAATGGTAATACATTTAACTTGTCTAATAGATAAGAATATGTTTATATTGTTTAGTAATTAAGAAAATTACTTGGGGTGGGACGGAATGGACGGACAAATGAGTACAAAATGGCCCATTGTAAAATATGAAAACGGCCAACTCAACAATACAGATGATGAAATCGTTACTGAATTCCCGTTAACGATTCATGTGAATAATGATGAATTTGCAACGATGGTTTGCAGCCCCACCCATTTTGATGAAATGGTCATTGGATTTCTTGCTTCTGAAGGTGTTATTCGTACGAAAGATGACGTAAAAAGTATGAATATCGATAAAAGTAAAGGCTTTGCTTACGTTGATTTGCATGCAAATCAAATAACAAGCCAACAATACTATTCAAAGCGGTTTATTGGATCGTGTTGCGGGAAAAGTAGACAGTTTTATTTTCATAATGATGTTCGGACAGCGAAAACGTCAACTTCCACGACTACGATTACAGGTAAACAATGTTTGGATCTGATGAGAAAAATGCAAAAGAATAGTGTTGTCTTTCAATCAACAGGCGGTGTTCATAATGCAGCAATCTGTGATTCTTATGGAATTATAGTTGATCGTTCAGATATCGGTCGCCATAATGCACTTGATAAGCTGTTTGGGCACTGTATTATAAATCGTATCCCAGTTCGAGATAAAGTTCTTGTTTTTAGCGGTAGAATTTCATCCGAAGTATTGACGAAAGCAGCAAAAATCGGAGTCGGTATCGTCCTTTCGAAATCTGCTCCTACTGACTTAGCAATTAAACTTGCACAAGACTTAAATATAACAGCGGTTGGGTTTATCCGGGGATCCTCTTTTAACGTCTACTCTCATCCGCATCGTATTGTGGAAAATTAGAAAATAAAACCAACTTATATTTTATTATAATATAGATCTTACTAATTTTTATGTTAGGATCTTAAATAACGGATTGTAATTTATCATAATAGTATTGAAGGTAACGCTTCATATTTATAATTTTCATAGTAGAGGAGGCTGCTATCGTGAGTAAAAGCCAAAGTGTCTATGACCAATTAAAACGGCCATTGCGAGATTTACGTATTTCAGTGACAGACAAATGTAACTTTCGCTGTACGTATTGCATGCCTGCCGAACTGTTTGGACCCGACTATCCATTTTTAGAACGGCATGAAATTCTTTCCTTTGAGGAAATAGAACGATTAACTAGACTATTCGTGAATTCTCTCGGTGTTAAAAAGATTAGAATCACGGGTGGTGAACCGTTAATGCGGAAAGATTTGCCTCAACTTATTGAGAAGATTAATAAGATTGACGGCATCGAAGATATTGCGATGACAACAAACGGTGTACTTTTACCTAAATATGCAAAAGCTTTAAAAGAAGCTGGCTTAATGCGAGTTTCTATCAGTTTAGACTCTTTGGATGACGATTTATTCGGTAAAATTAACGGTCGAGGGGTTACGGTGAAAGCTGTCCTTGATGGTATTGAAGCAGCTAAGGAAGCTGGTTTATCAGTTAAAATCAATATGGTCGTTAAACGCGGGATGAACGATAAAGAAATTGTTCCTATGGCTAAATTTTTCCGTGAACAAGGCCATATTCTCAGGTTTATAGAATTTATGGATGTTGGAAATACAAATGAGTGGCGCCTTGATGATGTTTATTCAAAAAAGCAAATTATTAACGATATCCATGAAGTTATGCCACTCGAACCTATTGAACCAAACTATGTCGGTGAAGTTGCAACTCGATACCGCTACGTTGGTTCAGAGGATGAAATTGGTGTTATTTCTTCAGTGACCGACGCATTTTGTAAAAGCTGTAACCGAGCTCGAATTTCGGCAGAAGGAAAACTTTACACGTGCCTATTCTCTTCTAGCGGTCATGATTTACGTGAGATTGTTCGCTCTTCTCTTTCTGATGAAGAAGTATCAAAACATATTGAAAGTATTTGGGAAGGTCGTAAAGATCAATATTCTGTCGATCGCAGCCACCTTAAACACAAACGAAAAAAAATTGAAATGTCCCACATCGGAGGTTAACACCGGTGCCTGGCACCGCATTTCAGCATAATAAAGGAGTGGAAGTTATGAGTTCGTGTAAACTGGATCATCCTTTAGAAGATGTACGTAAGAAGTTAGAGGATCAACAAGCGTTTTTACCCACTGAACTATATGAGGCTACTGAGCAATTTTTAAATGAGCCTCTTAGTCAAGCTCAACTGAATGAACTGTTTCATTTATTAAAAAAGTACGATTTAGTATCGAAAGAAGAGCAAAAAGATCGTAATGTAAAACTGAAACAGCTGATCAAATAAATAAAGAGGTTGACCTTCATTTCTACTCAAAAGGTCAACCTCTTTTATATATCTAACACTTGTGTTAAGCTTCTTGCCTTTTCTTCCCATTTAACGATACGAGTCCGTACAATATGAGTAACTGCTCCTTTTTAGATAACCGTCTCCATTCGCGCACTTTAAATAACACTACTCTTACCTCCCATTCCTCATGCTATAGTTTTTCCTTATAAGTGGATCTAGGAAGTTATCAACTAAAATAGAAGTTTTTGTAACGTTACTTTACAAGTACCCGACTTTTGTAGCATCTAAACTCTTTTTTGAAAATAATTTTATTGTAGTTAAGAAGACCCTACTTATTAATAAGGCTAGCTTTGTTATAAGGTATTGTGCTATAAGATTGAACAACATACCCTCTTGCTCTATAAACGCTTCTGCAAGGTCGCTCTCCAACTATCTGATAGTTCTTCTACAGCTAAAACTCTTTTGATACCTTTAACATTATCTTTTTCCTTAAACATAATTGTATTTGCGAAGTCGACACTAACTGCATGCGGGTGACGTTCAATCAGTTCAATTGTGTCATTTTCTTCCACAAATCCTTCTTCCAGCACACGAAAGTAGTAACCAGTAAACCCAGTGTCTTGAACTCGTACAACAAGATCATCGACTTCATTTCTTCTAGCTAACTTAAAACAAGGTTGGCGCGGTTGGCTCACTTGAACGACGACGTCACCAACTTTATATGTATCTCCAATGTATACTCCTTTTTCTACCATTCCTTTCACCGTTAAATTCTCACCAAATGCACCATTTGTCATTTCTTTATTGAGATCTTTCTTCCAATAAGCATAATGCTCGTAAGGATAAACACATACAGCCTTATCTTTTCCACCATGATTTTTCAAATCAGCTTGTCCATCGCCCTCAACATTAAGTTTTCCTATAAATACTGAACCTTCAACTCGTGATTTATATATACCTGTTGTTAATTCTTTTCCGTTATGATCAATTGTCATTGGTTTTCCAATTTGTATAGACATACAAGTCATCGACATTTAGGGTCACTCCTATCTCGTTCTCTTTTTGATAATTTTACCATATCGAGAACATCATATCTAATTCGATTAGATCAGTAGTAGCTCATATAAAATGAAAAAAGTGCTTAGTTAGACTACCTTAATTTGAACTACCAATAAAGTACGCTCCACCTCAATTAATCAATAAAGGCTACTTATGCATCTCTGTATCCTTATCCAAACACCTTACTTTTCCTTTTCTTTGATCTTCTCATAGATGCTTTCTAATTCTTTCAAAGACAGTTCACCTAAAGAATTTTTGATATCATCTTCTATTATTTTTCGATTACTTTCACGGTATTGTTCCCACCATTCTCGCAATCCTTCAGTGTGATTAAAAAGGTATTCAATATCTATCTCTTCAACTTCATCATCAGAAAGATAATTTAGTACTGCTGCCAACAAACGGGTAAGCCTGCCAACTTCATCACCGTTCTCTTCCAGATTTTCTATTACTTCTTCTGTGCCCTCTTCTGCTGGTTTTGGTTTACGCGGCATGATTTTCCCTCCTCAGTGACTTTGAATTAGTTGTTTTAGTATTACCTATCATGCAAATGAGCTATACAACTTAACAAATTAACAAACACTCTTTATTCATAAACAACCTATACTAAACAAAATAAAAATACCCAAATCGTCTGAAATGGGTATTTACTCATCAATTATTATTTTGTCGTTGAGACTTTATTTCCCACTTGCTCATTAATCGAGGAGAGGATTGCATAAAGAGTCCGTATAGTCGGTGTTGGGACACCTAACTCGCTTCCTTTACGGACAAAATATCCGCAAAGGGATTCAACCTCCATCTTCTTACCACTTTCCCGATCTTGCAGCATTGATGTTTTATGGGCTCTCGCTACTTCGGATAACGGAAAAATTTGGTCCACCCATTCTTGTTCAAAAGTAATACCTAAAGCTCGCCCTACACTAAGGGCTTCTTCTAAAATAGTTTCAGCCGTCGTACGTAGATGCTTTTCATCAAGGATATCTCCTACAGGAGCTAATGCAGCTGCAGATAATGGATTAAACGTGGCATTCCAAAGTAATTTGGCCCACTTTTTTTCTACTATGGAGTCAGCAATTTCAACATCTACGTTTGCTTGATGAAGAAGATCCCTCCATGTCGCAGCACTACTGTTCGTTTCCGATAAAGCACCCATCACAATCGTTTGTATTTCATGAAAACGCTGAATGACACCTGGTTCAACCACTTTTGTCGATACGTATGTAACTCCAGCAACGATACGATTTTCTCCTAACACTGCAGACAACACTTCTTCATTATCTACCCCATTTTGAAGTGTTAATACAGACGCATCCTTTTTTAAATAAGGAGCAATCTCTTCAGCTAACGTTCTCGTTTCTGTGGATTTTACCGTAAATAATATAAGATCTGCTTTTTCAACAGCTTTAATATCATTTGTAAATTCTCCATAAACCGTATATGTCTCTTGAGGTGATCGAATTTCAAGTCCTTTTTCATTCATTTTTTCTAAATGGGCACCTCTAGCAATGAACGTCACGTCAACCCCTGATCTTTTTAGGGCTGCCCCATAATAACCGCCAACTGCACCTGCACCAACAACACATATTTTCATAATTTCCCCTCCGGTTTTAAGATGTTTCATTTTCTAAATAAAGAAAAGACTAATTTGTGGGATAAACGCGATCGCCAATAAAGAAATAATAAAGGCAACAATAAAAGGCACTGCTTTTCTACCAATAACAGTAATTGGAATTTTTGTCATTGCACTAGCTATATAAAGATTAACGCCGACTGGTGGTGTTACATAACCAATCGCTAAAGCGATAATCATGATTACTCCAAAATGAATAGGATCGATTCCTACTTGCATTACAACAGGTAAGAAGATTGGTGTAAGAATTAAAATAGATGCTAGTGTTTCCATAATCATCCCCACGATCAATAAGAAAAGGATAATTAAAAGAAGAATTAATATTTTATTTTCTGTTAAAGAGGTCATCATTGAAGCCACCGATTGAGGGATTTTCAATAGAGTTAGAACTCTACCAAAAACACTCGCCACTGCTACTATTAAAATGGCAGGTACGGTAACCTTAATGGACTCCTGGAGAATTAATAAGTAATTTTTAAAATTGACAGTACGATACACAAATGCACTTATACCGAGCGCATAGACAACCGCGATAACTGCCGCTTCTGTCGGTGTAACAATCCCGCCATATATTCCGCCTAAAATAATAACTGGAGCTAATAGGGCAAAAAAACCATCTTTAAACGTCTTAAAGAACCCATTTTTCTTCATATCATCATAGACAGCCATAATTTGTTCTTTATTTTCTCCTTTATTTTTACAATAAATATACGCATAAATCATTAACGCTAACCCAATGATAATACCTGGCAAAATCCCAGCTAGAAATAGGTCACCAACTGATTGGTTAGCTGACATCCCATAAATGATAAATGGAATACTTGGTGGAATAATAACGCCTAACCCACCAGACGTAGCAATCATTGCTGTACTAAACCCTCGATCATAGCCAAGTTTCGTTAAAATCGGAATAGCCATTGCTCCAACCGCTGCTACAGTAGCCGGACTTGAACCCGATATTGCTCCATAAAAGAGACATGTAGTAATTGCTGCAATCGGAATTCCGGCTGTACGATTTCCGAACATGTAAATAAATACATTAAATAACCGTTCTGACATTCCACCTTTAGCCATAATTGTACCGGATAAAATGAATAACGGGACGGCTAGCAATGGATAACTGTCTAAGGATGAGACCATATTACGTACGATGTAAGAAAGGTTGACACTAATGTCTAAGACAGACCCTGATAAAATGGTGATAAAACCAAGGGATATTCCTATGGGTATTGTCAATGCCAATAAAATTACTAAGAGAAGAAATAATAATATAATCATAGAATCTCCCTTTCTTTTCCTCTTATAGTTCTACAGATTGCTTATTTTCCGGAGCCAGTTTGCTTTTTTGTGTTACTTTTAAGATGTACTTTTGTATGATACGTAAAGCCGTTAATCCAAAACCAACCGGCAACGCCAAGTAGACATATTTAAAAGGGATGCCTAACGCTGCACTCGTTTGCATCGTGCCAGAAAGGTTGTTATAGACGTCCATCCCGCCAATTACCATAATTACACTAAATAAAAAAATTGCAATATCTCGTAAAACCGCAAACATGGATTGTATTTTAGGACTTACATATTCTAACAGGATATCTATTTTTAAATGAAGATCTCCTTTTGTCGCATAACTTATACCGATAAATGCGATCCAAATAAATAAATATCTACTAATTTCTTCCGGCCAAGAAAGGGAAGCATTCATCACATAACGCATAAAAACTTGAGAGGACATAATAACGACTAAGCTGCACATGGTGATAGAAATAAGCACCATTTCAAAATGTTTATCCAGCCACTTGATGTATTTCATTAGGACCACATCCAAACTCGATAGTTTTAATACGAGGCTGACCGTGAATAGTGCGCCCAAAATTTATAAAGGATCCCCCTAATAAATTTGTGCTTGCTATTAAACAATCAGCCCCACATTATTTACGATTAACAATTTTAATAGCTTTCTGCCTCTGAAATCATTAGATCAACTAACTCATCTCCAACTTGTCCACGAATCGTTTCAATTACAGGGCTTGTCTTTTCTCTGAATTTCTCTAGCTCGTCATCAGTAATTTCATTAACCGTTAATCCAGTATCTTTTAACACTTGGATATACTCTTCATCTTTTTCATCTAAGAAATTTGTTCCAAATTCGACAGCTGATGCAAACCCTTCATCAACAAGTGCTCGAAGATCTTCTGGAAGACTATCATAAAAATCTTTGTTAATGACAGCTTGAAGAGATTGGAAAATACTCTTTATGTTCGTTACGTGTTCTTGTGCTTCATGGAATTTCATTAATACGGTTAATTCATACGGGTTTTCTTGTGCATCTACGGTTCCTTGTTGTAATGAAGTGTACACTTCATTAAAAGGAATCGGTGTTGGATTCGCGCCTAACGCTCTCCAAGCTTCAATATGATTTGAATTTTCTAGCGTTCTAATTCTCAATCCTTTAACATCTTCTACTGACGTAACCTGGACCCCATTTGTAGATAAGATACGGAACCCTTGGTCAGTAAAACTCATCAGCTTAAAACCCTTCTCTTCATAGTATGGTGCTATCTTTTCAAACAAAGGACCATCTGTTCTAAATACGTGTCTTGCATGTTCTTTCGATGTGAATAAGTATGGGATATCAAAAACTGCTACTTCAGGAACAAAGTTTGCTCCTACTCCAGTCGAAGTTATTGTTGCTGTAATGTCCCCATTTTGCACCCCTTCTAGAATCTCTCGCTCGCCACCTAATTGAGCATTAGGGTAAACTTCAACTTTAAGGCGTCCCTCACTTTGTTCTTCCACTTCTTCTTTAAATTTGAGAAATGCTTGATGTAAACCAATCGCCTCGGAAGCTACGTGTGCCATTGTGATTGTGTAGGTTTCTCCATCACCAGAATTTCCGTTGCTATTACCACTATCATTATTACCAGAACTTTCATTAGAAGAACATGCCGCCGAAATGAGAAGCATCATAGCTAAGAGCATTACTAACGTGGTTTTATTAAATCGTTTCATTTATTTTCCTCCCTTATCCGGTAATGTTGGGCTGCTTAGTTGTTTGCTTTTAACGTTCGGAATTCTTCCCTTTACAACCTCAGAAACACGAGGAAGCGCTTACATGTTAGTGATTAACTCATCGACATATTGATCTCCATGGTTGGATACAATAAATTATCCACTCCATACTGCAAATCTAACTGAGCAGCCGCCAGAGAAGAATTCCTTTAAGTATGATTGGTAACTAATCTAAATGATTATTACTCAA
This sequence comes from Alkalihalobacterium sp. APHAB7, assembly GCF_048323755.1. Classification (NCBI taxonomy): domain Bacteria; kingdom Bacillati; phylum Bacillota; class Bacilli; order Caryophanales; family Bacillaceae; genus Alkalihalobacterium; species Alkalihalobacterium sp. APHAB7. Next base: position 10,543 of record NZ_JBLWFS010000026.1, on the reverse strand, counting down.
CTAAATCAGGCTGTTCTTTAATGATACGGTCCCAAAGCGGCTGAAAACTAAACCATCCGGCTAAGTCTGAGCCAACTTGTTTACTCGTAATTTTTGCATAATCTTTATCAATTAAAACCGGAGTTCCTGCTGCTTCAGCCATCAATTGTGCTTGAGCAGAACGTTCCATTGTGATAAACCACCATGCTGCTTCATCAACGGTCTTCCCTACTGTTAATAAGCCATGGTTTCGCAAAATTGCAGCCTTATGCTGCCCTAATGCATTTGCAATTCTTTCGCCTTCTTCCGTATCTAAGACAACTCCTGTATAATCATCGAATAAAACATGATCATCATAAAAAGCACAAGCATCTTGGGTAATAGGATCTAGTAATCTCCCTAAAGAAGACCACGTTTTACCATACGTAGAATGAGCATGAGCCGCTGCGACAACATCAGGACGAGCTGCATGAATTTGAGAGTGAATCGCAAACGCAGCGCGATTAACGGGACGCTTTCCTTCAACTACGTCTCCTTCATGATTAACTAGGATAAGATCGGATGCTTTAATTTGACTAAAGTGCATTCCAAATGGATTTACCCAAAAGTGGTCTCCTTCCCCAGGATCACGTACCGTAATATGTCCTGCTACCCCCTCATCAAAACCAAATTTAGAGAACAATCGAAACGCAGCTGCAAGACGTTCTTTTAAATGATTACGCTCCTCTTCTACCGTTTTGAATTTTGGCAATAAATCCTCTAGCGACATAAAATTTTCATACGTTTTTCCCATTTCATTCACTCTCCTTTAAAATTTAAAGAATTACCTAAATCTAATGCAATTAGTTACACAACTAACAAACTAACCGGTTAGTATGCAGTGGTCAAAAAAAGAGAAAATTACATTTAGTTCTTCATTTTCTCTTTTAGCGTTTCGACTCAATACAGACTATCCCTACTCAGGAATAAAATCTCATCTACCTATTCCTTTTGTAACCAAAACTTGCTAATTGTAACAACTATCAAGTAGTATACTATAAATCTTAAAAAATAGCATTATATTTTACATAATTTTCAGAATTAATAGTATTCAAACGCTTACACTCAAATTTTCTATACGCTAAATATAATGGATATCAGTACATTACTACTTTTTCTACATTTACAAACCCTTCAATCTTAAGGTAAAATTAATGTAATTAAATGAAGTGGTTTTCTAGGGTTCCGCAGTTAATCTGGTCTGGTCCGAGAGAAAACGCACAGTTCTTTTAACTGTGTTCACGGAGGGACAAAAGCCCGGGAGGATATTACTTTATAATATCTTCCCGGGCTTTTTACATTGAGTAGGATTAGACAAAGAGGTGTTATTATGTCGAAAGTGTGGTTGACAGTTTTCATTGCTGCATTTTTTGAAGTCATTTGGGTTATTGGGTTGAAGCATTCCTATAATTTATGGACTTGGATTGCAACAGCCATTGCTATTTTTGTTAGCTTTTATTTAATGATAATGGCGGCCAGCAGACTTCCTGTTGGTACGGTTTATGCTGTTTTTGTAGGGTTAGGAACGGTTGGTACAGTATTAGCTGATATCATCATTTTTAATGAACCATTTCAACCTGTAACAATCATTCTTATTTTATTTTTATTAATCGGTGTGATTGGTCTAAAAGTTGTTAGTCCAGGTAAGACAACAGTGAAAGGAGACAAATCCTAATGGAATGGGTGTATTTGACAATAGCTGGCGTATCAGAAATGATCGGCGTTGTAATGATTAATAAACTTCACAAAGATCGTAATTGGCAAGCATTAGTATATTTACTTTCTGCATTCGGAGGAAGTTTTCTATTCCTTGCCCTTGCAATGGAAACTTTACCGATGTCTACAGCGTATGCCGTTTGGACTGGAATTGGTGCTGCTGGGGGAGCTATTCTAGCCATTATTTATTACGGGGAACCGAAAAGCGTATCTCGTCTTTTTTTCATTTTTATTATTATTAGTGCAACAATTGGTTTAAAGTTAGTATCACCGGTTTAAATGGTTATGCTGTATTAAATGCAACAATACTGCATGTATTTTCACTTCCAAGTACAAAATAAAAATAAAATTTATTGGACTATTAATATTCCCCCTTAGATTTGTCTTGGAGGCTATCCTTATGTGGAAGGAAATAAAGATTGAAAGCTGGCATGAGTTTAATGATGTCATCTCTCATTTGCATTATAATGAATGGATTTTTCGAGGTCAGAGAAATTCTGTCTGGGACTTACAATCTTCATTGTTTCGAGAAATTCAAAAAGTTACCAAACAACCGACCAATGAAGATTGTGTCACGATAGAAAATAAAATGGTGAACGAATTTTATTCGTCTGCGCACTTGTATTCTTCTTTAGAATTCCAAGTGCCCATTAAAGAAAACGAGAAAGACTTGGTTAATTTTAGACTAGAACCTTTGTCTGTCATGCAGGATTATGGAACGCCCACTCGATTACTAGATTGGACGCGCTCACCTTACATAGCAGCCTTTTTTGCTTTAGATGGGGCTGAGGATAACTTTAGTATTTATGCATTAAATGTAAGGGAACTTGAGAAATTCGATAATGACCGTTATGGTGACGTATTCTATCAATATAAACGAGCCATATTTTCTCCAGAAACAATCTCAGAATTATTCATATTTCGTTATGATCCTTACCAAAAAAATGAACGGCTTAGAATTCAACAAGGTGTGTTTCTCGTACCGAGTGTCATTAATAAGACAATGGACGATATCCTAGAAGTTTATAACATTGAAGACAACAAGCTGAATGGGAAAGATGTAACATACAAATTGACCTTTAATAAAGAAAACCTTCAAGATTATTGGTATAAGCTCGCGCAAATGAACATTACCCACGAAACGATCTACCCAGGACTTGAAGGCTTCTGTCGCTCACTCAAGCTCCATATCCTCCTATAAAAGAAGAGTGCCAGGTACCTTCAACACATTGAAGTGTTAAAGGTACCTGGCACCTCCATCAATACCCTTTTCTATACTCCCTACTACCCACTTACAAAAGAACTTTCTTTCACGTAAAACCGCCACGGATACTGTTTGGCTTCACCACTATTATCAATCCCTATCCTTGGACCAACGGCAATATCCTCGCATGGTATTGATTTGCCTTCAGCTATCCACAATGGCGGTTCAAAAAACGGACGGCCATAATCTTCTTTAACAATGCCCATGGCCTTCGTTAATTTTCCAGGACCACTCGTTAAGTCACGGTCATTTTTTGCTTTTCTTCTTCGCTCGTACATGAGATCAATTCCTATATATGGCTCAATGGCTCGAATTAGTACTGCTTCAGGATGACCTACGTCACCACTCACGACATTAACGAGACAATGAGTGTGCATTACATATGTATATACATAACCAGGTGGCCCGAACATTACTTCCGTTCGTTTCGTGCGTCGATTATTAAAGCTATGTGCAGCTTGATCATCCGGTCCAATATACGCTTCAGTTTCAACAATCCAGCCAGCTGTGACTCCTTGATCTGTTTGCTTTATAAGTAATTTTCCAAGGAGTGCCTTCGATAACTCGAGAGTACTTTGTTGAAAAAATGGCGCTTGTACAGGTTCATGCATGTCAACCTCACCTCGATACCAATAAAAACTTAGTTCTGATCTTGTTTACTTTCATAGACTTCCCATTCATAAGATGATGAACTGCTATTCCTTGAATAGAGTGTTCCCCTTGTAAGTGCGTATTAACCACCTTTACCCTTAGCTAATGTACGATAAGGCTTTAATGTATTTTCATCAACTTCTTTAATAACCCACTCAGCTAAGAGCCCTGTCCAAAATCGTTGTCGTACTCAATCTTCAAACCCAACTTAAATATCTACTCCACTAAACATATACATCATCTTTTGGCAATTTCCCACTTAATTTATTCTTTCCCAAGACAAGTCTGCAAAATTAGACGATAACAGACACTGCTTCACTCACTTAACTGCTACGTTCTGTCTTTTTGCTTCAACCTTACTTTGCTCAGCACGTTTCCAAACAACTACTAATAGAACACCCACAATTCCGATTAAGCCTCCAAAGTAAAAGCCAGCCGAAAGGTCAAACACAGAATTCAACATTCCTGCTACAAAAGGACCCACAAACATTCCCACAGCGTATACAGCTTGATAAAATCCCATCGCAGTTGCTCGTTTCTCATCCTCGACTGATTCAATCGACATACCGAGAAGTAACGGAAGCACCACCCCTAACGCAAAACCGTTAATACCTTGTGTGAGAAGTAATAAACTAAAAGATGAAACGAGTGGAATTATCCCTGTCATGAAAGAGCTAACGACGAAACCAACAAATAGTGTTCCCCAATGACCGAGTCGAGGCGCTAGCCACTTTCCTACAACAATTGCGGCAAAAGCATGTGGAACGACAAAAACAATAACTAAATAGCTTAATCCTACAGTCGAAGCTCCAAGCTGCAACGCGTAATTAGGAGAAAAACCAAAGATCGTAATAAAGATTATGCTGTAAGCTAAAACGGAAAGAAGAGTTACTTTAATTAACTGCGGCTCTTTAACAATTGTGACTAGCTCTTTAACCTTTATAGGCTTTCTCGAAACACCTCCTTTCTCTTCTTTTAGCCAAAAGCATAAGACTAATCCAATCACTCCTGCGATACCACCCATCCAAAACGGTACCATCCAACCGAATTTATCAACCACTATGCCACTAAAAATCATACTCACTAACTGACCAAGAACCATTGTGACACTAATCCAACCCATCGCTTTCGTAATTTCTTTCTTTGAAAAATAACTCGCATATAAAACAGTAAACGCCACCCAAGTTGAAGCACTTACGCCAGCCAGAGCTCTAAATAGTAGCGTCCACCCTAATTGATCCGTCAATATAAATCCAAAACAACTCATACTGCCGATGGCAATTCCTAGTATAATAAAAGGGCGGCGGCGTTGGATGACATCAGAATAAATTCCAAGTGGTAGACGAATAAGCATTTGTAATAAGCCATAACTTCCTACTACAACACCAATGAACATATAGGTAGCCCCTAAAAAATCTAAGTAGGCTGTTAATATTGGGACGTAACTATAAATTGTAAACCAATACATAACTGTGATAAGAATAAAAATTAAATGCTCTACTTTCGTGACATTTGAATGCGTTTCCTCCCTCACTACAATCCCCCCCATACCTCTTCTACCCTATGCTACTCTTATTAAAAGTATTAAAACCTTAACCAATCAAATGGTAAAATCACTCTACTTTTATCCTATCTTAATTAGTCTAATAGAACAGAAACCTATTAAGGTCTAGGTTTAATGGCCAGTATAAAAATATTGAAAACCACGGTGGAAAATGTACTTTGAAAGTGAAATCGGAAAAGGTGCTCTAGAAGTAATATACTTTTAGAACACCCTTTTTACTTTTATAAAATTTGTTGAATACTATAATATAGTAACTTATTAGGGGAACAATACGGTCTTAAATCGTATTGCTCTTCAATCGGCATCCGACCATGATAATTCCGTCTGGATTGACTTTCTCTAATTCCATAATATAGTTAGGTAACAGAATATTCCAAGAAGAATGAATATCCTCTTTAATAATTGGAGAGCTAATTTTCCGCCTTTTCTGGGTACATTTTTTTACCTCCCCCAATATTATTAGTATACTATAAAAAGCTTTTTAAAATATACTCTTCTCCTATAATTGTGAAGAGATCTATATAAAGGAGAGATGGATATGTACATCGTGCATTCAATTGTTGTCGTTCCAGACGATAAGGTAAAAGAAGTTATTTCACTATATCAAAATCGTTCTCGTTCCGTAGATAGTGAAGAAGGTTTTATTTCGTTTAAATTATTACATAATGAAGTTAAAAAAGGAGAGTTAACTGTACAAATGGAGTGGGAATCTGAAGAACATTATTTCAAATGGATTAAAAGTGATAATTTTAAACAAATACATGAACTCGAGAAGAAATATCCTGATTATGAATTAGCTTCAATAAAACCAATCGTACAACGCTTTAAGGTGGTTGCGACATGATAGATTTAGCGGTTAAAGAGAAGATTGTTGACGAAATTGTTAAGAAGTTTTACACAAGATATCCAAGCTTAGCGGAGCAATTTGGTGAAAATGGGAAGAAACGAACGAGAGAAGATAACCATTACCACCTTCAGTATTTAGATACGGCATGGAAGTTACAGAATAAAAAAGTATTTATAGACTATTCTTTATGGTTGAATGAGGTTTTAACTTCCAGAAACGTAAGTACAACTCTTGTTATCGAAAATTTCCAATGGCTAAAAGAAGAAATCAGTGGCTTACTGGACGAAGAAGTTGAAATATTTTATACAGAAACATTAAATGAAGCTATTGATACACTGGAAGCCAGTGGTACAGAATAAATGGTCCAAAGCTGTTTATTGTAAGACATTTACAATAGGCAGCTTTATTTTAATTTATTTTCATACATATTTTAACCTTCCTTACACTATTGATAAATATTCCCTCTAAAAAAACGACAAAAACATTTCTTATGTAACAATTATATTACATTCTAGCAAAATTCATTGTTATTAGACATGAAACATATTAAAATTTGAGAGACTAGTAAAAGCATAAACTTTCCAACGTAGGGAAAGTTATATATAAAAGGAGAGTAATAGAATGAAAAGGAAGTTAACACATGTAGTTATCGCTACAGCTTTAGCTGCAACCCTTCTTAGTGCGGCACCTGCAACATCCTATGCTAATCCTCCCACGAATTATTCAGCACAGATAGAAGATTTAGAGGATAAGATACGTACATATGACAATAAGATAATTGAAGCTATTGTAAAGATTGAAGAACTGACAAAAGAAATCGAAGGAGCTCAACAAAACATTTCAGACAATCAACAAAAGATTGAAGAAGCTCAAAAAAAGTTTGATAGTCTGAAAGAAATTTATTTTGATAGACTACGTGCCATCCAACAAAACGGACAAAGTCCTATGCTTACTTATATTGATGTCATCTTATCCTCAAATGGATTTGGAGACCTAATAGAACGCGTTACACTAATCTCTCAAGTAATAGAACAAGATCAAAAGTTACTAGAAAACTTAGAAAAAGCTGAGCGTGAACTGAACGCACTACAAGAAGATCTTGAAAAAGAACAAGAACGGTTCGAAAAGAATAAGCAAACGGTAAAAGAAGAACAAGCAACACTCGAACAAAACAAAAGATCCGTTATGCAAGAGTTAGAAGAGGTTAAAGAATTACAACGTCAAGAAGAAATTCGGATTGCTGAAGAGGCTAGAAGAGCGGCCGAAGAAGCACGTCGAGCAGAAGAAGAGCGACAAGCACAATTAGCTCAACAAGCTAATCAAACAGAACAAGTTAGTCAAACAAACCAAGCGATTTCTAGTCAACCGACTGTAACAAATACAAACACAGCACAAGCTCCAACAAATACTGCGGCTAACAACAACACAACTAGCAGCCCTGCTCAACCTGTAAGCGCTGGAAACTCAGACAAAGCAACTGCTGTGATTAATTATAGTAAACAATTTTTAGGAACACCTTATGTCTGGGGAGGAACAACGCCAAGTGGATTTGATTGCTCAGGATTCACTTCTTATGTGTTCCGCTCAGTTGGTGTAAATTTACCGAGAACTTCTAGGCAACAAGCTACAGTTGGTGTAGCCGTATCACCAAGCCAAGTTCAGCCTGGAGACTTAATTTTTAGAGGAAGCCCAATCCATCATGTTGGAATTTATATTGGAAATGGACAATACATACACTCTCCACAAACTGGAGATGTTGTAAAAATCTCATCTTATAATCCATCAAGACATACACAAGCACGCAGAGTATTAAATTAATTCAATATTAAAATTTACGAACCGTTGAAAAGGGTGGCTCAATATTGAGCTACCCTTTTACTATGTTTTATATAACCGATTCCTTACTGCTGTTGGTTTTGCTGTTGTTGAGCTTGCTGAATTTGCTGAGCAGCCTGTTGTAACTGTTGCTGCGCTTGCAAATAATTTTGCTGTTGAGCTGGTTGCGCGCCACTTTGTGCTTGCTGAATTTGCTGTTGAGCTTGTTGTAACTGTTGCTGCGCTTGTTGAAGCGCCTGAGGATTAGCTTGTTGTGTCGCTTGTTGAACTGCTTGTTGGGCTTGTTGAATAGCTTGCTGTGCTTGTTGGGCAGCTTGGTTTTGCTGATTTTGTTGCATTGATGACTCTCCTTTTAAAAGTAAAGTATAGTTACTCGTTTATTTTGCCTTTGTGCATTAATTACATACTGTGTTTTTTCTTATCTTAAGCGTAGTTGGAGAAGATTGGAATTTCGAAAAAATAAAAATAGCTGAATTAGACATATTTGTCCAATTCAGCAGATAATACCACTTCAAATTAACTTATCTTCCCATGTCATTTCCCTATTAGTAAAAATGAGAATGAGCACTTACAAAAAAAAAGACCAATGTAAGTCGATCTTCTACCTTACTCTAAAACTATGTAATGGTGCGGGTGAAGGGACTCGAACCCCCACGTCAAAGACACTAGATCCTAAGTCTAGCGCGTCTGCCAATTCCGCCACACCCGCAAAATACAAATGGTGAGCCATGAAGGACTCGAACCTTCGACCCTCTGATTAAAAGTCAGATGCTCTACCAACTGAGCTAATGGCTCATGAAGTTAATTCATGATGTTTCTCATGTCGTATAGGACGATGTTTCGTTTTGTTGGTCCTACCTGTTCCTTCCTCTACTAGCAATGCTTTGTAGCATGCTGTGTCGGAACAACTCGTAGCAATTTCACGTTGTCTTGCTCGCAACTGAGCTAACGGCTCTAAACAACTGTTTGAAAGTGGTGCCGGCGAGAGGACTTGAACCCCCAACCTACTGATTACAAGTCAGTTGCTGTACCAATTGAGCTACACCGGCAAAATGGTGGAGGATGACGGGCTCGAACCGCCGACCCCCTGCTTGTAAGGCAGGTGCTCTCCCAGCTGAGCTAATCCTCCATAAGAAATTTGATAAGCTGTGAATTTCTTCGTCAGTTTTTCCTTCCGATACTCACGTATTTAGATACGATCCGTTCCTTAGGACTTCACTTCCTCGACCTTCTTGCTTCTAGAAACCTTTTAAAATTGGTGACCCGTACGGGATTCGAACCCGTGTTACCGCCGTGAAAGGGCGGTGTCTTAACCGCTTGACCAACGGGCCAATATCTGGCTCCACAGGCAGGACTCGAACCTGCGACCGATCGGTTAACAGCCGATTGCTCTACCAACTGAGCTACTGTGGAAAAATATATGGTGGGCCTAAGTGGACTCGAACCACCGACCTCACGCTTATCAGGCGTGCGCTCTAACCAGCTGAGCTATAGGCCCATTATATATAATGGAGCGGGTGATGGGAATCGAACCCACGACATCAGCTTGGAAGGCTGAGGTTTTACCATTAAACTACACCCGCCTGTCATTAAGTTAAGTATACATGTTGTTTACAAGTATACTTCTTTACTAACAAGAAAATGGCGCGCCCTGAGAGATTCGAACTCCCGACCTTTTGATTCGTAGTCAAACACTCTATCCAGCTGAGCTAAGGGCGCATTATGGTGCCGAGGGCCGGACTTGAACCGGCACGGTAGTCACCTACCGCAGGATTTTAAGTCCTGTGTGTCTGCCAATTCCACCACCCCGGCAAAGCAGACAATTTTAAAAAATAGATTTTGGAGGCGGCACCCGGATTTGAACCGGGGATAAGGGTTTTGCAGACCCGTGCCTTACCACTTGGCTATGCCGCCAAGGCTGATTAACTATACAAGAATTGACTAATATCATAAGAGTAGCAATAAATCCTGTATCTATTGGCGGAGGAAGAGGGATTCGAACCCCCGCGCGGTTTAACCCGCCTGTCGGTTTTCAAGACCGATCCCTTCAGCCGGACTTGGGTATTCCTCCGTACCTAAAAATGATATATCTGGTGGACCCTGTAGGACTCGAACCTACGACCAATCGGTTATGAGCCGACCGCTCTGACCAACTGAGCTAAGGGTCCCTTTAATGGTAGCGGCGGAGGGAGTCGAACCCACGACCTCACGGGTATGAACCGTACGCTCTAGCCAGCTGAGCTACACCGCCATTATATAAAATACATATTTATATGGTGGAGCCTAGCGGGATCGAACCGCTGACCTCCTGCGTGCAAGGCAGGCGCTCTCCCAGCTGAGCTAAGGCCCCATAACTAAAATTGTGATAAGCTTCGTTCTTTGGCTGCGCTCACTACGTTAATCATGTACCTTTTAAAAGTACATTCCGCTACTCATGAACTTATCGCCTAGAACTACTCGCTTCTAAAAATCCTTATTTTGTTGAGAGTGGTTCTCTCAAAACTGGATAATGGCTAGATGAATTCAACGCTTTATTATTTGGATAAGTCCTCGACCGATTAGTATCTCTCAGCTCCACGTGTCGCCACGCTTCCACCCGAGACCTATCAACCTCATCATCTCTAAGGGGTCTTACTTACTTAACGTA
>NZ_JBLWFS010000025.1:0-58780 GCF_048323755.1 Alkalihalobacterium sp. APHAB7 | reverse complement strand
TTCCATATTTAGGGTAAACTTAATTTGAGTCATATCAATTTCTCCTTTACGGTTTTTCGTGGTTGAAAACATTGTAACCAGAAATTGATATGGCTTATTCTTTTTACACAATTATATGGACTTTATCCCCTAAAGTATAGAAAATACTGATTTCAATGAAAATAAGGGCCTTTGAGTTCCTTAAAAGATTCTACTCAACTAAACTTTTCAATTAAATTTAGCACTATAAAAAGTCGTCCCCTATCTTCAACTTAGTTTTAAATCCTCTACTTACATCCACTTCCCTTTCCTATTTCACAGACTTCCAAATTGTCCAGCAATCTTGCTCGACTATATTTACATCAGCTGGTAAAGCATCATCAATATGACTTACTAATCGATGTAACTCTTTATCATTTAATTCATGTAAAATACTTCTTCCAGTTCGCTCCCTTACATCTTGAAGTAATGGCTCTTTGGTGTCGTACACTTTTCTTGTTTCCCATAACTTGACTTCTTCAATGTGTTTAAACCCAACTTCTTTCAGCATTTCTTTTACCACATGACTTTCATGTCTGCGACTCGTTTCTTTTTCAATTAGTTTCGGAAACAACTCAAAGAAATACCCTCTAATATGACGATCAGAACCAGCTAATAAGCAGTCTTCAGGTGTACGGTCTTGAATGATATAAAATCCACCGTCCTTTAAGACGCGATATCCCTCTGTAAAACACGCACGTAAATCTTTTAGATGGTGGATCAATGCCCTTTCAAGTAGCAGATCATAACTTTTACTTTCAACTCCTGTTTTAAATGCACTACCATGCTGAAACGAGATATTTGGATAGTCTTTACAATTTTCTCTCGCATCTCCAAGCATCGCTTCTGAAAAATCAACGCCTGTAACAAAATCAATCCCCATGTCAGAAAGGGCCTGAGAATAAATGCCCCCGCCACACCCTACATCTAAAGCTACAGATACATCTTCTATCGGTACAAGTTTCTGTATCGCTTCAGTCCATGATTGGTCCGCCTTCCGTGTCGTATAACTTCCTTTATTTTTCTTATTATGAAAATCGATGCCCATTGCAATTCCCCCATTCCAGTAAAATACAAATCTCGTTATAACCGCTGGATCACGTTCATTAACATAAATTTAACGCCTTTTCTTTCGTACGCAAAATCGTTAAACGTCCCAATGACATACGTATCGAGCGCAGGGTGATAAAACATATAAGACCCTGTTGCACCTGCATGGCCCCATACTTGAAATTTTTTTGGCATAAGTAGCGGCACAGGTTTGAACTGCATAATCCCATAGCCATAGTCAATGCCAACGCCATATTTCACTTTATCACTCATCATTATCTTGAGCGTTTCTTTTTTCACTAAATGATGCGTGGTTAAAGCTTTCATAAATTTCAGCAAATCTTCTCCCGTCGATACGACACCGCCACCGGCATAGTCGATCCCTGCATATCCTTTATAATTGGTGATCTTATTTTGATTGGCATAGAAGTCTGCGACAGCTGTAGTTTGTTTATCTAGTGGTTCGGAATCGTATAATATAGATGAATTCATCATTTCGAGAGGTTCGTAAATATATTGTGTGATCGCTTCATGGAAAGGCAAGTTAGTAAGGTTTTCAATGATTAACCCCAATAGATGGTAGTTTGTGTCTGTATAATTAAATTTAGTACCAGGAGGAGCGATAGGATGTTGATGATTTTTAGCCCAAGTGATTGTCTCCTCAGGACTCATGTAGAAATCCGGATCGTTAAGAAGTTGTTCGAATAATGGTCGGAAATTGTCGGGTAAGCCAGATGTATGATTTAATAGATGTTTTATTTTGATTTGATGCGAATAGTCGTTCCCGTTGAATACATGTAATTTTTCAATTAGTGAGTCCTCTAAATACTTACTGATATGGTCATCGTACGTTAACTTCCCTTTTTCAACCAACATACCGATGAGGACGGATGTAAAGGTTTTCCCTACACTAGCCATATAGACGGGTTGATTCGAATCGCTCAGTCCTTCCTGAATATTTAAATGAATATCGTTTGTGTCTGAATGAACGAGTAAGCAAGCACTTTTTACGTTTTGGTCTTTTTGGACTTGTTTCCGAAATGACTTTTCAATGGACTGGATCCCTTTTTCAGGTGATTTCGTTTTCATTATTTTTCCCCCATGTTTAATTTCCTAAGTCTACTTTAAAGCTTTAATGATACGGATCATCGCATGGAATGCCGCACTGTGACCGAACCCGCTTAATTGGTTGATGGTCCCTGTAAAATACAGGTCCCGTTCTGGATTGTAAAAGGCAAATGCGCCCGACTGTCCCCAAAACCCTAACACCTCTTGTATGGGGCGTAAAGGTGAGACTAACCGAGGAGTCCATAGCTTTTCTAGACCAATTCCATAGTAAAATTGTCCAGGAAAAAAGACCATATTCCATTGCTTCAGTTCCTCGATTTCTCCTTTTGGGAAAAAGCGGCCGGCAAAGAACGCTTTCATAAAGATCATCGTTTCTTTAGCGGTAGACACAATTCCACCTTCTGAAGGGATGGAAGTAAGATAGTTCGGCAGGTGTATTTTATTAGATTTATAGTTTAAGGATACAGGTTTTGTGTCATTTACATCTTCGTACACGTACGTTTTCGATAAGTTTAGCTCTTCGAAAATATAGGTCCGGAATACGTCCGCCATGCTCATTCCCGTTACCTTCTCTATAATTCTACCTAGTAACTTATAGTTCGTATCGCAATAGTTTACTTTGCCCTTTTGTCCTGGGGCGAACTTCGGTTTTAATCCTTTTACAAGAGTTACTGTTTCTTCCAGTGTCCATTTCTGATCTTTTCCTTTCATAAGCTCTGAGGCTACTGACTCTCCACTCGGTTGTTTGTAAGCAAAATAGTCTGGTAATCCTGAAGTATTAGAGATTAAATGTTTAATCGTGAGGTCTTTGGAATAATCGAATCCGTTTAAAACATGGAGACGATCCATGATATCCGCTGAAAAATAATTTGAAATCGGATCTTCCAATGCCAACTTTTTCTCCGCTCTTAGTTTTAATACAACCGCTGTCATATAAAATTTAGTGACACTAGCGATGAAATATTGATCGTCTACATTCAGGTTGCCGGCAGCTCCTTCCCATGAAAAATCTTTTCCTTGCTCTACACACAGAATTGCTCCAAAGTTGTTTTTCTTTTTAACCATTTGCCTTACTGTTTGTTGTAGGAACACATCGTCCAATTTTTTCCCCATCGTTCTCCTCCTCAAAAACTGAAAATATACAAAACAACTTCCCATGACCAACCATTATCCTTTTTCTTTTCTTAATCTGGTCGCACTTATAATGTCTTCGGCAGCACTTCCGGATAGCTCTATCATCTGATCCATCGTCAACTCCTTTGGCAATAATCGATTAGCCACCATCATCGTCAAGCCCAATTGAAATGCTCTCATTTTTAAAAAAATCATCATCAGTTCTTCATCTGTAAATCCTTCTAGCGTCGGATCTTGTTTCATCAGGGACACAAAGTCCATTTCTTGGTCGTATTCTTGGATATACTCGTTCGGATTCAATGCTAAATCCCTTACAAGTACCGGGTACTCTTCGGCAAATTTAAGACTGGCTATACCAAGATCTTTGAAGGGGTTCCCTGAATTTTGTTCTTTTATTTTTTGTTCACTTAATTCCATTACTTTTTTCATCACTGCACGCTTAAGATCTTCTACATCCGTAAAATTCACATAAATAGGTGCGATGGAACTTCCAAGTCGATCGGCTACCTTACGAATGCTGATGTGGCTGAGACCTTCATTCTTTGCGATTTCAAAAGCTGCATCGATAATTTGCGATTGAGAAAACTTCTTCTTTGGCGGCATATATGACAAGCACTCCTCTTTTTATATCACTCGATATATAACAGGTGTTATTTAATAATTATTATACATATTATTCCTTTTGTGTAAAGCCTATTTTGAAAATTCTAATTAGAGCAGGTTATTGTAGTAACAGGTACATTGGAATGGGTTAGTAATGAAAAATTGGGAAAATGATATATGTAGTATGGAGCTATCTCTGGTGACGATGACAACTGCATCAACAGAAAGGTCTTAGAGTGAGGCGCATTGCAGTTAATGCTAAGGGCACTGAGAGGCCTTTATTTAGAGAAAAACCGACTGATAAGCAGTTATGCGGACTTGAGAGGCCCTTATTTGCTCAAATACATGTGATTTAAAGTGAAAAATCATGAAATAAGAGCCCTGGAGTTCCCTAAAGTACAATAAAAACTAATTTTTATGAAAATAAGGGCCTGTGAGTGCCTTGCTTATTGTTTTACATAAGTCCACCTTTGAGAAATTAGCTTTTAAATAAAATAAAGAAGCAAGGGGAATTCCCTTGCTTCTTATTAGGCGCACCACTGAATAGGTTTATCTGTTCGTTTAATAAGAATAGTAGTGTAAGACAAAAAAGATATTAAAATTTGGTCCAAAGTGATTTTTTAGATCGTTTACTTTTAATATACAAAAGGAGTAGCAAGTTGAGGCTATAAACAACAATGTATACTAAAAATGACATATAACTTTTCCAGCCATTAAATGTAAAGACATTGAGTTCCACTGCAACCCATTCCAAAATTGTGGTTAAAAATGCACATACAATAATAAAAAGAACAATTTGTTTTTTGGAAAAAGCTCGAGGCTTAAAGTAATTCATGGCAAAATAGGCAAAGGGAAAATAACCAAAGAAAAACATAATAAAATCAAAAATTTCATGTTCCAGTCGATCCATAGTATCATATAACTCTACCGGTGGGACGGCAAGTGACATATCTGCTGTAAACACTAAATACACATTTAGAGTCCAAATCAGAAAAATTTCAAGAGCGCTTAGATGTCTCTGGATAGCAAATACTAAAATCCAGACAAATACTAATAGAATAATGACGAATATTTCATTTTCATCCATTTTTTTGGGCGGGTAAAGTAACATTAGACAGTCAGCTCTTTTATAATTAATTTCCTAAGAATTTTTGCGTATAAGGCAGTAAAAATAATAACTCCAAGGTAGCGTAAAAATTCATAAAATGTGTTCCATTGAACAAATTCTAAGAATCCCACTTTAATAAATAGCAATTCAAAAGAAACTAGACTAGAAATTAATAATGTTACAATGATGCCTTTGCTGAAGAATTTTAAATTAGAATAGATAATAAATATGCACCAAATCACTATTATTGGTTTAGTCCAGATGGATGCTAATTTTTGTGTCCATAAACTAATGGCTTGATCGGGACTTTGTGTGAATTTTAAATTAAGGTTAATTAAAATACCTGAAAATTCAATTAAAATATTTGATGACATATAGCACCCAATAATGCTCAACCAATTCATTTTTTGTTTCAGGATGTATAGTGAAGTCATTAACAATATGGTTAAGATGATGAATGTCCATAATATTAACATAGCTTAGTTCTCCCACCGTAAGTTTTCAAATTAATCATTCCATTTTTCTACATTAATGATTAGTATGACCGTTATTTATTTATTTATATATTTAATGTCAAAGAGACGACCTGAAATTTGTTGAGATTATTTCCGTTGTTATACAACTCTACAATTATTGGTAAATTAAAAGCTAGGGTATTTAATGGGGGACCACAACTAAAGAAAGACCTTTTTGAGAGTTCCCAACCAATCTAGTTTTTTAGAAGTAAAGTGTGGTAATGCTAAGCGGACTGAGAGGCTCTTATTTAGAGGAAAACCGACTGTTTGTGAAGTTAAGCGGACTGAGAGGCCCTTATTTGCTCAAATACCTGTGATTTTAAGCGGAAAATGAAGAAATAAGGGCCTTGGAGTCCTCTAAAGTACTGAAACTACTAATTTTAATGAATATAAGGGCCTGTTAGTCCGTTAAAATGTTCTACTGTCACCAATTAAGTAAAAGGCCGTGCGCTAACAGCAACGATTTTTACCTGATGAATTCCAATAAAAAAAGCCTCCCCCCTAATAGTGGAGACAGACGTTCTTCATATATGGTCAGGCAGATCTTCCGCTGCCCTACTTAGAAAATTTATTGTAGATCTTTTTAGCATACTGTTTAAACGACTTGGTTTCTTTTGTCTGTCGTTCCTCTAATAAGTCGTCTAATTTGGCACCTTTCGTTTGCTCCTCAATTTCTTTTTCAACTTCTAAAGGATCAAATCCGGCATTCCGCAACATTTGATAAGCCATCTTTGTTTCCTGGGGCATTCCTGGCAGAACATCTTTAAACACGATCGGTTTCCCCATGCCCTTCAAGTTATCGAGTTCCCCATTTTTGATGGCTGCCTTAATTTTATCCTCAGCTACAATCCAAATTGCATCCACCGTCGACACCCCTTTCAATTTATAACATTTACTACATAGAGTGTTCATTACAAGTCTTTAAAATCGTTCATGCTAATAACGGCATATCTAATATTATATAATCAAGGCGAACAAGAAATCGATAATAAAAAAATGTAAATAGTATGGGTCTTAAAAGTACTCTCACCCTATTTAAGAAGAGTACAGTTTAAGCTACAAGATCATACCTTCGCGATAACCACTGGTGTTTACAGATATCCTTAAAGGAAGAAAAGGAACTGTCGATATCCTGGCTGAAACCAAACTAAAAGGACAAGATGCATTAATAATTGTTCATATCGAACCACAATCCTATTATGATAGTCATTTCAACGACCGTATGTTCTTCTATTTTAGTCGCCTATACGAAACTTACCGCCGTCCGATTGTACCAATTGCCATATTTAGTTACGATCAACCGAGACGCGAAGTGGATCACTTTATTATTCATTTCCCTTTTAAAAAAGTACTTTCATTCAATTACCTTACTGTTCATTTGAAAAATAAAAACTGGCGTGAATATATTAATCAACCAAATCCTGTAGCGCTTGCGTTATTAGGGAAAATGGGCTACGATCAAAGTGAAAAAGTAATGATAAAACTTCAGTTTTTACGGATGCTGCTCAAGCTTGAACTTGATCCGGCACGACAACAATTAGTCGCTGGTATTTTTGAAAACTATTTTAATAGTAGAATAGAAGTACCGCCTTGCACACCCTAAAAAGTGACACATTTCAATACTCATTCCCATTTCTTCTATTGCCTCTCGCTTCAAACATTCTTCGTGTGTCTCATTGTTTTCTATACCACCACCTGGAAGAAAAAACTTCTCATCACTCGTTTGAATAATCGCAACTTTTTTTCTTTCGTCTTTGAACATAAGGCCGTATACAGCAGGTCTCCATATGTATTCTTGACCAAACTTCCTTTTTACCAAATGTAATGATACTCATAAGAAAAAACGACCCCCTCTTCCACTCATTCTTATTAAACCAATTACGTCATTAGCACATCAATTGATATGATAATTCTTTAATTCAAGTTTTTTTGGTTAGACAAAAGATAAAGTGATCATCAGGATTCCAAACGTGCAGATGATCAGCAATGTAACCGCGCAGCCACAGCTCGCCTTTCATTCGTCTAAGGTAAAAGCCTTTCGGAAATTCATCCTCTTCAGCGATTATCTCAGATGCTATTGTGATGGAACCCGTTGGAGCTTGATGTTGCTGTGAAGGACTTACCGAACAACTTTCAGGCTGATCCATGTACTCTAGCCTTAAGTAAGGCCCGAGTTCAAGCGGACACAAATCCAATCCGAGTTCGCTCGCTCTCTTAAAAACCTGATCCGTAGTACCTCCATCAGGAAAGCCCAAGTCCATAACGGTTAGTTCAACGGTCTTCAATCTGTACTTTGTATTAGAAGTAGGAAATCTCTCATCAGAAAATAGCCTATCTCCATACTCATTCATCAAGATGGAGTATTGTTGCATTTTCGCATATAGCTGCGATTTCGTTAATCCGCCAACCTCTATTGTTCTAGTAATCATTGGACAATCAGGATATATTCCCATTTGTTGGTCACTCCTTACTTAGTCAATACCTGGATTAAATCTAGTTACCTACTATGTCCTTAATAATTCAAGGTATTATAACTCTTTAGTAAAAAAACATAAATCATGCAGATGTTGAAAGCCGACTTTTTTATATAAATTAATGGCCTTTTGATGATTGGAATTAACGCACAGTTGAATAGACTTTATATTTTTAATCGTAAATAGCCAATTTAAAGCCGCCGATAATAATTGACGCCCATGCCCACTCCCACGTTCAGTTTCTTTTACCGCAAAAAATTCAATACTTGCTTCTCCATAAGCGGGTTCTGCTTCTACATAAATATATCCACATAAATCATTGTTATTTTCAATAATAAACACTTTTCTAAACTCATTCATTCGGTCAATAATTTGTTCACCGCTATAATACGTATCAGGAAAATTTGCATCATGCAAGTGGATCATATCTTTAAAATAGACTTCGCTTAATTCTACAATCGAAACGTCTTCTAATTCACTTTTTCTATTTATGCTGAAATCCAATATTGTTTGTTCACTATGCTTATTAAATGAGAGATCATTAGCTACCTCTAGCACTCTTTTATTTTTCTTATTTGGAAATAGACTTATCGAACTTATTTTATCTGGTATTAACTCACTCAACTGTTCCCACATAGCCGGAACAATATCCCATTTATTTTCTTTAATGAACGGTCCCCATATCTCAGCACAATTCCCTTCAAGATCGGCATCAAACCCTAAAACCCCAATCAACTCATTATGTTCATATGCAGTTAGAAAACTTTTGTTGTAAGGTATATCTGTAATGTCTTCTATAATTGAATTGGTTATCTCTACACTATCTTTTCCACAGTAGCCAATATGGGAATGTTCGTTCTGGTTCAACTCTGAAATAAATGTAGAGACCGATTTAATTTCCTCTTCTATCATTAAGGATATGTTCACCATATCGTAATCTCCTCCCGATTGATCACATTCTAAGCAATCTGGTAGATTTATCCCTTTTAACCATAATAAATATATACTAACATTAACTCCCTTTTTATTATAACAAAAAGAAAAAGCGTCCCTGTAGCAAGAACGCACGTTAGTTTAATAGGTTTCAGCTCAAATGTTGAAGTTTATTTTTGTTCGACTTGCTTCACATGATACTCCATTGCTTCATTTAACCATTTTTGTTCATCGTCTGTGAAAGGTGAGGTTGTATTTTCTATTTCTTGAAGATCTAGCTCTTCAACGTCAGCATCGGCTAGCTTTTGCATTACCTCCTCACCAAGAAATGCAAAAGAGGCTTCCAAATAGTCCTTAACCATCGCTTGAACTTCCAAATCCTCTACTGGCTTACCAAATAATTGTTTCACTTTTTTAGACAACTGAATAAAAGTTTTATCTAAAGCGATTTTGTCTTCTTCCGACTTCTTGGATAACTCTTCTGCGACAT
The DNA here is from genome assembly GCF_048323755.1 of Alkalihalobacterium sp. APHAB7. Classification (NCBI taxonomy): domain Bacteria; kingdom Bacillati; phylum Bacillota; class Bacilli; order Caryophanales; family Bacillaceae; genus Alkalihalobacterium; species Alkalihalobacterium sp. APHAB7. The sequence goes on along the minus strand of NZ_JBLWFS010000025.1, from coordinate 49,387 downwards.
CCGTTAACATTTGTCGTTCCATCCACTCTTTGTGCATCTCTTCCGTATGCATACCGTGAATTAGACTAAATAATACGGTGCTATCCACTTCCCCTTCTTCCTCAACTAACCGAATGACTCTTTTAATCGCTTTTATGGATTGTTCGATTTTTTCCTTTTCTTTTTCTAATGCTTGCAACTGAAGAGATAAACTCTCATTTAATTCAACGGTAAAACTTGTTTCATCTAACAAACTAATGATGTCATCTAAGCTATACCCTAAGAACTTTAAACTTAGGATTTTTTGTAAATTGATAATATCTTGATAATTGTAAATGCGGTGCCCTGAAGAAGGATTTTTTTCTGGTCGTAATAAACCAATTTCATCATAATAATGCAGCGTACGAATAGATACTCCTGTCTTATTTGAAAATTCACCAATGGAAAACGTATTATTCTTGTTCATCAATATCCCTCCCAATAAATTTATAATTTAATTATAGAACCTCACGTAACTAGAGGTTCAAGAGGAAATTTGAATTTAGCTTAACTTATTTTAAAAGTTTGAATTAAACACGGTTCATCATCAATTATGTCTTCTTTTTCTTCAAAGTGAATATTGAAATCAGTATAAATCTTTTTCCAAAAGCAAACAGCAGGTGCATTTTCGACAAGCTCAATAACAAAATATTCCCCTTGCTTTTCTTGAAATAATTTTTCAAGAGCTTGTTTACCAAACCCTTTGCCTTTGTATTTGTTCAATATAAACAAATCATTTATTCCAAAGTCCTTATCCTTTTTCAAAAAAGGGCGCTCTAATAATAATATAAAGCCTATAATGCTTTTTTCCTTTTTAATAAAATACGGTGAGATTCCATCAACTTCCCAAAACTTCTCTAGATCCTCATATTCAAAAAAACCATCTGCTCCAATGTCAATAAATGAAGTGAATTTTGAAAGGTCATGGAGATACAAAGAGTAGAGGTTTCTTAAAATATGTTTTTCCGTTTCTAGTACGCCTTCTAATGTTATACACATTTCGTCATTTCCCCTTTACCATTCTTCTCGATATACGATACAAATAAATTCATATAATCATATTTTAACATAAAATTCCATAGCAGCCTTCATAGTCTTTGTAAACTTCAGAAAAAAGCACTTCTTCTAATTGAAGAAATGCTCTCTTAGTAAAAACAACTCACCAACAATGAGTTGTTTGTGCTTTGTACCTAGCGACGTCCCTCTAAATCTTTCTTTCTTACGGGACATTAGACGGTGAATTCATTAGTGCTGCTCTTTAGACAATTATCAAACTATGGCATAGTCATTTTAGAAGATATTTGACATAGCAAAGTTGTTTTAGAGCAGGCTTAAAGCAGCTGTAAAGAGTTCCCGTGGAAATAGGGACCTGGAAAGCCCTTATTTATATAAAAATCATCGTTTTTATGAATTAGGAGCACTGAGAGGCTCTTATTTACACAATTTCATGTGATATTGACGAATATTTCTTGGAATAAGGGCCTGTGAGTTCCCTAATTTGATCAAAAAGGTATTTTGTTCTCAGATAAGGGCTTCTAAGTGCCCTTATCACTAAGCATATTAATTTTTTTGTTTTGTATAACTCCACGCTAGAATGGAATAAGTAGAAAATTAGTATCTACTAAAAATATGCCCTAAGATATCAGGTCATTATAAAAAAGAAATTAGTTTGAGATTTTCACTTTAAAAGAGTCAAACTCTACCGGCTGGATCATATGCCCTTTATATTCTAATTCCTTTTCGTTGCCGTCTTCGTCTATTTCCACTGCACCGCCTGCAGATGGAATGACTACATAAGGAGTAATGGTCAGTTCAGTAACATCAGAACCAATCGGATCGAATTGCTTATTACTCTTGAACTGTAACTTATCCTTCACCCTTTCACCTGTTACGCCACCGGAGCGACCTGTAATTTCATTTCCATCTTGATCAACTACCAAGAATTCGATATTTCCTCCTCGACTTAGATCAAAATCCGTTTCCTCTTCCAAACTCTCGTAAGCTATACTTACACCTGTTTTACTAATAGACATTTCTTTAACAGTTAGGGTCAAACCATCTACCGTTTGTGAATGTTGAACAGGGATATTATGAATGTCAGAAATTTTTTCAACAGGAGTTGAGAAGTACCACGTTTCCCCGTTTTTTCCATGTAACATCAGTCCTAGTTCGAACTCCTCCGGTAAACCTTCCTTTACATTGATTTCTTGAATAGCAGTCAAAGTGGTTGGCGAAAGCATCTCTTCACCGTAACTTCCAGAGGCTGCGGCAGGGAATTTTCCATTAATCGTAAAATCCATCCCAGCGCCAAAATAAAATTCATCGAGTTCCTTATCAGATTCAATAAAAAGGCCAATCGTAATATTGTTTTGATCATACAAGATTTCATCAAGCGTAACGGAAATTCCATTGATCGTCTGTGTTTCACCAATTTCACTCGTCAACCCATTCTTTTGAGCTTGTTGTAAACCGATCAGGTCAGAATTCCCGAATACAGAGCCGATAATCGGTAGTTGGAACAAGCTGCTTGCCAAAGCGGGTGAATAGTAAGACGAACCAACCAATAGTCCAAAAATGGCCGCGGCACTAGACAAAGCATACACTATTTTTCTTTTCCCATTAGTCATTCTAGTACGAGGTGTATTGATTTGCTCTTTAGCTTGGGTGACTCCCGAACGAATAGCTGAACGAACTTCGTTTTGTGGAAACTCCTCGAAAGGCTCATGTGACTTTTTCATTTAATTGATAACTCCTTTCTAATTCACTTTTTAATTTTTTCCGCGCTCTTCGTAAATTCGTTTTCACTGTAGCAACTGGCTTCTCCATCACCTCAGCAATATCTTTAATAGACAGGTCATGATAGTAAAATAAGATGATGGTTGTCTGATAGGATGAATTTAGCCTTGATAATGCCTCGCTCAAATGAAAAGAATCGATTTCTTCATTCTGCTTACGATCTAATCTCTTCAATAATTCACTTTCCTCATAAACAATCATTTGGTCTCGTTCTCTTAGCAGACTACAACATTCACGTATTAAAATTCGAAACAGCCACGTTGAAAAATACTCCGGATTTCGCAATTGTCCTATCGCAAGAAATGCTTTGCACGCCGTTTCCTGAATAGCATCTAAAGCATCTTCTTTTTTACCAACATAAGAAAGCGCCTTGTAATATAGCATTTTTTCTTCTTTAATAAGCAATTCTTCAAAAGCATCAGCATCTCCATTAATGGCTCTTTTTACAGTGTATAGATCGTGTTTCATCGTGTCATCACTCCCTCCTCTCACTAATTAGAGTGATACGGATATACAAAATGTTTCACCTTTTATACTTTTCTTCAATTATTTTTCATTCTATTACCTCTTAAGTGTAATTTATAGAGATAAAGACAGACACTTAATATTCGTTTAGATATTACTATAATATCTTGCTTAACTAAAAGGCCTTTTGCCGAATAGGAAAAGCTATTCTCCTTTTGAAGAATAGCTGCCTGTTATTTAGTATCCCAACTCATTTTGTCGAAAGCATAACCAAAATTTATTCCTTTAACTTCTCCATTAAAATGTCTAAATGACAGCTCTAGATTATTTTGAGTATCAACATACCCTATGATATAAATAGTCTGTTCCCGGTCTTCGTAAGTAAAATAATTTTCACCATAGGTGGCTATAACTTCTTCAATAGACGAACCTCTTTTTATTCCTAATTCACTTGAAGATCTATTATTGGTTTCAAGAATTCCTACTTGTAAAATTTCTTTTGTTTCTCTATCGACACTCATAATGATATCTTTGTTCCAATATTGATCATAATTTCTTTGGGAGGCATAGTGTTCATTAGCAGGGTGCTGCTCAAAGTCTCCATAACTGTTGGCAAAGCTAGCATCAATTATAGACATGCCCATTCGAATATCATCAATGTTTTCATTAGACAAGTTAGTGGATTTAACTTCTCTCATAACATCTTCCATAGTTTCCGAACTACATCCCGTTAATAATAATTGCATGAAAGTAAAAATACACATGATATAAATCCACTTAAAGCCCATTTATGATCCCTCGTCTTTCACACTAGTTGTGACTGTACATGAGAGTCACCTGTGTCCTTTATGTAATTACCTTAGAAAATAAGCCACGAATATGCTCTAACCCCAATAATTTTTCATAATACCATGAGACCATTTTGGTTGAGTGATCGGTTCTTTAGGAAGGAACTCTTTCATGACTGGCTTTATGTCTAAAATCGGTGTTTCATTAATACAATCAAGCCCCGACACGGTTAATTCTCTTCCTACTCTTTTAATGACCTTTACAGTTGTAAGACCTAATTGATTTGGCCTATTTTTTCCGCGTTGCGCTAGTATTCCAACTTTAGGAAGACTTTGATCATTTCTTGGGTACCTGGCACCGGTAACAATTTTATTTTCTTCTACCCTATGAAAGTGAAAAATAATGTCTGCATGAGAAAATGACTCAATTTCGTATAGTGCATCCTCCGGGAGAGAACGATCCAATACAATCTTACTAACGATCTCACCCCAGTAATCGTCTTCAATCTCGTACCTCTCATTATAAGCAATACCAATCGGATTTAATGTAATCATATCGTTTCCCCTTTCTAAATTACGACTCTACTATTTTAATTTTACTTCGCCACGTTCAATCAATAAACTATCAACCACCGATGCGAACCAAGGAAACCCTATTATTTAAACTTACTCGGATCTTCAATTCTAATTGAAACAACTTCACCACAGTTCAAACAAAAAGTGTAAATCTTATTAGACCCCATTGAGAACTTCTTTTCTAATGGTTTAATCGGCATAAAATCAGTTCCTTCTGCAAATTCAATCCCGTTGCACTTTGAACACTTAGTATCTTTCAACTACACCATCTCCTCAGTGTCTATAAAAGAATATACGGTAAACAGTACAAATAAGTTTCGGTTTTTCTTAATACTTTGTTAAAATCTAGTTATATTTTACATCCGCAACAAAAGGAACTGTCATTGCAACAGCTCCTAGTTAAAATTTAAATATGTTACCTCTTAAAACGCTTTTCGCTGATAAATGAAAGTCGTAACTCCCCAAGATAGAGCATAAAGTGTCAGAACCACAACTGTCGCTCCAGCATATAAAAACGAAGTGGATGAATTGACAATAAAATCAGTGATCGCCGTTAAATGTGTCGCTAAAAACCTGACAAAAGCTGGTCCTACCGCTGCTAAAATAAGAAAACTGACAATGACAACCATGGTAATAGAACCCTGTTTGAATATATAAAATAGCGGGAAAGTAAATGCGGCAAACACTAAGAATAAGCCTCCACCAATTGAAATATCAGTCATTGTAAACGGTCGATTAAAGACAAATAATGCTAGACTTGTAACACCAATAGCTAAAAGCATATAAATGATAGCACCTAGATAGCGGGATGCTATAATTTCGCTACGTGTGTACGGTAAGGAATTTAACAAGATATTTACCTCCGCTTTTTCATCGTAAGCGTAAGCATTAAAAGGGATAAAAATACTGGCAACGAGAAAAATGAGAGCTGGGTGTGAATCCATAATAATAAAGAATAAGATAAAAGGAATAAAGGTTATTATGAGCTTCTTTTGTAGGATCACATCTCGTCTTATTAAATTATACATAGCTTTTCCCGCCTTTCATATAATACATAATATCTTCTAGAGTTGCCGGTTCAATAACAACCGATTGACCAAAAATATCTTTTACACCTTTAATATTATCCGTCAATGCTTCAAAACCTGTTGGTGCACGATGAATACGCACAAAAGCCTTTTCTGTGTCGCTATCCAATAGGTCCAGGCCGCCTTTAACGAGTTTATAGTTTTCAGCTACGTCGTGAATCGACTGATTAAAGATTAACTCGCCTCTTTGTATAAAAGCGATATAATCCGCGATTCGGTCTAAATCTGATGTAATATGGGTTGAAAATAAAATTGTGCGACTTCCATCAACCATTAAATCCTGTAACAAACCTAGAAGTTCGCGTCTGAAAATTGGATCCAAGCCTGCTGTTGGTTCATCCATAATGATCAGCTCTGCATGATGTGACAAGGCGATCGCAAGCGATGCCTTCATTTGCATTCCTTTTGAGAACGTTTTTATGGCTTTATTAAGTGGTAGTTCGAATTGTTCCACATATTGATAAAACAATGGATCATCCCAGCGTTTGTAAGCGGGTCCAACAATACGCTTGATATCTTTTAAGTTCATTCCTTCATAAAACACATTGCCATCGTATACAAACCCAATGCGCTCCTTGATCGCCTTCTCATGCGTTTTGTAGTCCAAACCGAAAAGCTCAATCTCTCCGTCATCTGGTTTTATCAGATTCATCATCATTTTAATCGTTGTCGACTTACCAGCGCCATTGGCTCCAATGAACCCTGTTACAAAGCCTTGCTTCACCTGTAAATCTATATTTTTTACGGAAAAATCTTTATAGTTTTTCGTAACATTCCTTAAGTCAACCACATTTTCCATTGCGTTCACTCCTCATATAAAATCTTTAATAATTGCTGCAGTTCATCAAGTGACAGTCCTATTTCTTTGCTGTTCGTTATGACCGAACTCAATTGCTCCTCTATGACTTTCAGCTTTTTCTCTCTAATCACTTCTAGATTTTGCTCTGCGACAAAAGAACCTTTACCGACAATGGAGTAGATAAAGCCAGCCTTCTCCAATTCCTCATAAGCGCGTTTCGTCGTTATCACACTAATTTGTAAATCCTTTGCGAGCTGGCGCATTGAAGGTATCGCTTCCCCCTCCAGTAGTTCTCCAGAAAGAATAGATGATTTAATTTGATTTGTGATTTGTTCATATATCGGCTCCTTTGAACTGTTGGAGATAATTATTTGCATGCCAATCCCTCATCTTTTATTATAATGTATATATACTTTATATACATTATATACACATATATAGTTTGCTGCAACCCATTTATTTGAAATAAATGGGTATTTTAACAAAATGGCGACTCTGATGATAAGCTGGGTATAACTAGGTTTCATTCAACCTGTAAAATGGAACAAAAAAAGCATGCTTTGAAATGTATCCTCAAAACATGCTCCGATTAGAATATGTATTTGTAATAAGCGTAACGAAGTTGTAAGGTCTAGATGATCAGTGTACATAATGGTGAATGTAAATCGTGTAAAGTAATAGATACTTAAATGATATTAAATAGTGTCAATGTAGCAAGCATTAATGTAAAACCGGAAAAAATAAAATACCCAACTAAACTCTTTTCTAACATTGTAGTGCAGCCCAAAGTAAATACGCAAACTGGGTGATGATCAGCATGCTAAACTCAAATGCTGTCAGCTTTCTTTCCTTTTTCAATTTTTTTAGATGTCTATAAAAAAGAACGTGCATAGGAGCAGTAATAATACCGACAATTCGTGTATGTTTTCTAAAAGACTAACCAAAATTCGCCTCCTTATAATGCTGGGTTAATAGAACAACAACAAAAGCAATTAGACAAATGTATAAAGATTTTCATCAGTTTGTTTATAGATCTTAGTATTTAAATTATAACAAATACTGTATAGTATGTTATATATATCCTACTCAATATTATTATAGGAGGAGGGTGGAACAAGAGCTTTACGCCTTAACCTGAATGAAAACTCGATAAATATAGAAAAACAGCACGTCTGAAAGTTAATCAGTAACGTGCTGCTTAAATATGATTTTAAGTTATCTACTTATACAAAATATCGTCTCTCAGTGAAGCCACTTTACTTAAGGCCTCATCGATATCAGCTTCACTCACTCCAAAGTGTGCGAGGGCATCATGAAGATGTTTTGCAATAGCATCAAAATGCTCAGGTTGGATGTTCATTCCCTCATGAGCTTTCGCCATTGATTGACCAGAATATGTATGAGGACCTCCAAGGGCATAACTTATAAATTTGGTCTGATGAAGGCGTTGCTTTTCCATATCTGTATTTTTGAAAAAATGATTAACCGTATTATCTTTTAAAACCAATTCAGTGTAAAAATAATCTACTACTTTTGCGATGGCCTCTTCGCCACCTACTTTTTCATATAATGTTTGTCCCAATTAGTTGCACCTCTTTATTAGATTTTTCCTAATTATTGTTTTCAAATTGGTTAATTTTAAACCTGCTCCTCATAAGTTTGTAAACTTGAAACTTGATTGGCTGCTGTCTGTACATTCGAGGTGTTTAACTCGTATAAAATAAATTAAAATGTAACAATTTGTGAAGTTTCCATGAGGAGTGTCAGGACTAGTAAAAAAAGAGGAACTACCTGGACAAAATAAAAATGGCTCGGTATGTGAACCGAACCATTAATTTTAAATAGAATGATATGTTATTTTTTAAATGTAACTTGTTGAACTTGTTCATTCATTTGAACAGTCGTTACACTTGGTTTCGTTTCCGAAATGATTTTTCCGTTACGAACCGAATATCGCACAGGAACTTGGCGACGGATCGCATCATATTCATCTTCAGCGTGAAGAACAATGAAATTCGCTACTTTTCCTTCTTCAATGCCATACTGATCTTCAATGTGTAACGTTTTTGCGCTATTCTTCGTAATAAGGTCGATCGAATTAACGATCTGATCATAGCCTAACAGCTGACAAACATGAATTCCCATATGAAGAACTTGCAGCATGTTCCCTGTTCCAAGTGGATACCAAGGGTCAAAAATATCATCATGCCCAAAGCAGACGTTAATCCCTGCCTCTTGTAATTCCTTCACTCGTGTAATCCCTCGTCGTTTCGGGTACGTATCAAAACGACCTTGCAAGTGAATGTTCACAAGTGGATTAGCTACAAAGTTAATGTTGGAAAGTTTTAACAGACGGAACAGCTTAGAAGTATAGGCATCATTGTAAGAATGCATCGCTGTAGTATGGCTCGCCGTCACACGCTCTCCCATCCCGAGACGATACGCTTCGGCGGCAACAACTTCTACGAAACGTGATTGTTCATCGTCAATTTCGTCACAGTGAATATCAACGAGACGATCATATTTCTCAGCAAGAGCAAACGCCTTTTTCATCGACTCAACACCATATTCGCGAGTAAATTCAAAGTGCGGAATGCCTCCGACGACATCGGCTCCCATTCGAAGCGCTTCCTCAAGTAACTCTTCCCCGTTAGGATAGGATAAGATCCCTTCTTGAGGAAAAGCAACAATTTGTAAATTAACATTTGAAGCGATTTCTTCTTTTACTTCTAACAAGGCTTCTAAGGCAATTAAAGAAGGATCCGTCACGTCAACATGTGTACGTACATGCTGAATTCCTTGTGCCATTTGCCAAGTTAATGCTTTTTTAGCACGCGTTTTTACATCTTCTTTCGTTAACGACTCTTTTCGCTCTGACCAACGTTGGATACCTTCAAAAAGTGTTCCACTTTTATTCCACTCAGGCTCTCCCGCTGTTAGTGTAGTATCCAAATGAATATGGGGCTCTACAAATGGAGGAAGGACAAGATTACCCTCCACATCCAAAATTTCTCCTTCATATCCTTCTACATTTTCAGAGATCATTTTAAATTGATTGTCTTCAATTAAAATTTGCCAAAGGCCATCACGGCCACGTAATTTTGCGTTTTTTACTAACAATTAATTCACCTTTTTCTGTTCAATGACTACCTCTTCTTGTTTGTTTCTACGGGTTTGTATTAATGTGAGCACAACATATGCAAGAGCTGATGCGAAAAGTGCATTTAACGGTGCTATCCCTGGAATAAATGTTGCCGCTAAAACCCCGATCACCCATGCCGCTAATGCCGTCCAGTTCACGACTTTGATTGCACTTTCTTTTAAACCTTGTTTACGGCGAACAAGAAAGTAATCTGCTAAAATAATCGCACCGATTGGCGGTAATGTTGAACCTAAAAACGTTAACCAACCAACAAAGTTATTGTACAGCCACATCGCGAATATCGTACCAACAATCCCGTTAAAAATGACAACCTTGTTTTTAGAGATCTTTGTAATATGTGAAAACCCTAATCCCGAAGCATATAACGCATTGTCATTCGTTGTCCAAATATTAAGGCCTAGGATAATAATAGCAGGAATGATTAGCCCTTGTAAAAACATCACTTCTGAAATATCAGATTGCCCTGTTGCAATCGCACCGACAGCTCCAAAAAGAAACATTAATGAATTTCCAATAAAGAAAGCAATCACCGTTGTAAAAAATCCTGTCTTTTTCGTTTTAGCAAAACGAGCGAAGTCTGGTGTTAATGTTCCCGCACTAATAAACGAACCGATACAAATCGTTAAGGCTGCAGCGATCGCGATCGTTTCCGTCGGTTGATACTCGAGTAGTCCACCAAGACCTCCAACCGTATTTGCCGCTTCGAACGTCGAATAAGTACCTAGTACAGCAATCGATGGTACAGCGATAATACTTAAAACCGTTAGTGCTTTCATTCCAAGATAAGCCGTTGCTGTCATTAACACACCAGCAATCGCAATTAAAATATAAGAGTCAATACCTGTCACTTTTTGTACAGGTAAAGCAAACATCGCAACGCCTACTCCAAACCAGCCGACTTGTGTTGCCGCTAGCATGAATGATGCAACATAAGAGCCTTTTTCACCAAACGCGTAACGAGCTAAAAGATGTGTCGATAACCCTGTTTTGGCACCGATATAACCTAGCGTTCCCGTATAAAGACCAAGAATTAAATTTCCAGCAATGACGACCAAAATAAACTGCGTAAACGTTAACCCTGCACCAAGACTTCCCCCAGACCACATACTAGCTGAGAAAAAGGTGAGTCCTAGCATCACCGCGAACATTTTCCAAAATCCTTGTCGAGCCGATTGCGGGACAGGTTGTAGGGCATAATCTCGATCAACTGTTTGTTTCATAATACATTCCTCCAATTATTAGGTTTCTGGCACCATGGAGGTTGAAGCTCTCGTTACAATCGGTGGTTTTTAGACAACAAAAAAGGTTTCTCATCAACCTTTTTTGCTGACAAGAAACCTAGATACGTATAAATAGACAAGGCTTCAAAAGACACACGAATCCCCTATCTGTAACGACCTACCTTGTCAGCCTCACAGGACTGAATTAAAGGTACCAGTATTAAATTAAGATTATTATCTATGAAACTTGAAATTTTGTCAATATAGTAATTTCAACTTAATCTTAAATGGATCAATGAATAGTGCAAAACCGTTGGTGCTGTACTCATAGGCTATACCTATTTCAAAAAATTATAGGTAGTTACATACCCTTTCATCCACCCAAACAAAATTATTCTAGCTGGTGTAGGAGTGGGACTCTTGTTAAGCGGACTGAGAGGCCTTTATTTGTTACAATATCAATGATTTCGCGGTCGGAACGGACTGAGAGGCCCTTATCTAGCATAATAGCGTCGATTTTTACGTGATTTATAGGAAATAGGGGCCTCTCAGTCCCCTAACACTTCTCCAATGGCGGATTTTCTGAAAATAAGGGCTTCTCAGTCCCCTAAATAAATCTCACCCACCTGCCAACGGGCTCACAGCCGTCTTATTCAAAACTTTAACTTGATCGGAAATACAGTAAGAGAACTAATTCAAGGCCCACCTAAACGTTTTCATCTCCCATGGGTAAAATGATGGAGGTGATGCACTTATCTGTGACGGAAAGTAAATCGTGGGATGCATCTATCTAGACTGTCTAGCACATTAAAATATAATAGGAAAACACACCACATCATCGACATACTATTTACAGGGGTATTTAAGATACGGACACACATCATGAATAACAGAAAAAAAAGCTTAGTCATGCGGATTCTATCTTACGCAAACTAAGCTTTTATCTTGGCTATTAGAACTGAAGTTATCAAACATCTAACTCTTTCAAACGAATATTTGAAAGCGCTACCATTTTAAGATAAGATAAGGAACACTGCAGAGATGATAATCCCTGTGTATAGTAGAGTAATCACTGTAAAGCCCATAATATCCCGTATTTTAAGCCCAGCAATTGCTAATAACGGTAATGCCCAGAATGGTTGAATCATGTTGGTCCACGCATCCCCCCATGCAACAGCAAGGACAATTTTCGCTGGGTCAACGCCTAGCTCGATGGCAGTCGGTAAAAAGATTGGTGCTTGAATGGCCCATTGACCACCACCAGAAGGAACAAACATATTTAAAATTCCAGCTGCAAAGAATGTGAAAAGTGGTAATGTTTTGGTCGTTGCTATATCTGCAAAAAGATTAGAAATCCAAATAGCTAGCCCTGAAGCTGTCATCATCCCCATAATTCCAGCGTAGAATGGATATTGAAGAGCAAATTGTCCAACACTTCCTGACGCTCTTTTTAAACCAGTTCCTAGTTCTTTAACACTTCCGTAAAGGAGGAGTACAAATGTTAAGAAAATTAAGTTTACCGTATTTAGATCTAGTGCAAAACCATTTGTGTAGAAATGATTGATCAGATAAGCTAACCCTAAAATTCCACCAATCATAACAATACTTCGACTGCGATCTAACTTATCATTAATGGCATTTCTCTTTTCTTCTTTAACTTCTTCTGCTTCTTCCTGGAGTAACTTTTGATCAATAATAAAACGATCCTCTTTCTTTTTTGGATGTATCATTTTCATAATAAAAGGTAACGTAAAAAATACAATACACACGATTACAATATTAATTGCAGAAAATAATGTTGTTGATGTAGGAATGATGCCTACCATTTCTTGAAAGTTATGACCTTCTGTAGCTACGAAAAGTGCTGGTGAAGAAGATAAACCACCTTCCCAAATTACAAAACCAGAGTAACCTGCAGCAACCAGTACTCGGTAATCTACATCATGGACTTTTTTTGCTACTAGCTTTGCCATAATTCCAGCTACAACAAGTCCAAATGCCCAACTAATAAGTGATGCAGCTAACGCAGAAAAAGTAACAACGATGATTGCTGTATTTGGTGTTTTACATAGGCCTGCAACCTTTTCAAGACCACGAGCAACTGGTTTCGTGAGTGCAAGAGCATAACTCATAATAAATGTTGTAATGATTTGAGCAGTAAATGTTAATAGTGACCACATTCCATCTCCCCAATAAGTCATCATCTCAAAGGGACTACTACTAGTAATAAAAATTCCACCTAAGAAAGTAATTACTGTTAATAGAACAGCAAATACAAACGCATCTGGAAGCCACCTCTCTGAAATTTTAGAAAAGAACATGGCAACTTTCGCTAACAAATTATCCCCTGTACCTTTACGAGGTAGATTTTGTTGTGGCATTTGTTCAGGTTTCATAGTATACACCCTCTCATAGATTAAAAGTTATATTAAAGGGCGATAGTCCCACCCTTATTAGCATTTACACCTTTTTGTTTAAATCACGAAGTTTAGCTTTTTGGATTTTCCCAACGGAGGTACGAGGGAATTCATCTATGAATTCGATATACTCCGGAACTTTAAATTTAGCTAGTAATCCTTGACAATGTGAAATGACCTCTTTTTCCGTTAAAGGAGCTCCTTCTTTCAGGATGACAAACGCTTTAAGGGCGACATCGCGAATCTCATCATCTACTCCAACAACTGCGCTATCCGCAATTTGCGGATGTTGATTTAATGCTGTTTCAATTTCACTCGTCGCTATATTTTCTCCTGCGCGCTTAACCATATCTTTCAAACGATCGACGAAGTAGAAGTAACCATCCTCACCTACTCGAGCATTGTCTCCTGTATAAAGCCACCCGTCCTGTAAGGTCTTCTTAGTCGCTTCTTCATCGTCATAATAACCAAGCATTAACGTGCGTCCTGGTTCACCTTTAACAATAATTTGACCTACGTCACCTGTAGCTACATCATTTGCATGTTCATTGACAAGCCTCACCTCATACCCGAGCCCAGGGTTGCCAATACTCAGGTTTTTACAAATCCCGTCTATCGGATTCATGAGTGGTGTTCCAATCGTTTCAGTCATCCCATAAATTTGTGATAATTCCACATGATATGTTTGTTCAAATTCAGCGAGCTGTTCTTCAGTAACAGACTGTGCAAATATTATTTTCTTAAGCTGATGATCGCATGTATTACCACTTCCCCGGCGCAGGATCATTTTAATAGGAGCTGCAAACAATGAGCCGATCGTAGCCTCAAACAAAGCAGCTTGCTCAAAATATCGAGAAGCACTAAACTTCTCTGCTATTGCAACCGTACCACCAACAGTTAATAATGGCATCGTTAAATAATATTGGCCATTTCCATGGAACATTGGAAGTACAACTAAACCACAATCCTGTTCAGTCATCTTTAGCATTCGTGACATGTATTCACCCGCATATATATAGTTAGCGTGTGTGATCATTACACCTTTTGGATTAGAAGTTGTACCGGATGTATATAAAATGGCAGCTACATCATCACTATTAATATCAATTGGTCTACTATAAGTTGAAGCAAGGTTCATTAAATGATCTAAATGTTTATCTTGATGTTTTGTTCCTTTATACCTAGAAAGTAATATCTCCACATTTAGGTCTGTAAACTTTTCAATGTATTCTTCTTCAGTAATAACCATTATTGCTTTAGAATGAGTGACAAGAAAATTCATCTCCGCTTTAGCTGACAGAATATTTGTCGGTACCATAACCGCTCCCATTCCAGAAATAGCAAACCATGAAATCATAAAATTCATTGAGTTCGGCAAGTGTAGTAATACTTTATCTCCCTTTTTAATACCCATCTCGTCTAGTACCGTCATCAGTTTCCGAACTTTTTCTGCAAACTGTTTATAGGTAGCCGTTTCAATGGTACGATCATCCGATTCTACTTTTAGAAAAGTTTTATATGGATTTTGTAGAATTTGTTGTTCAAGTAAAGTGTTTAATGTTTTATTTCCAATAATATCCACGGTATTCCACCCCCATTAGAATTTAAAGCGCTTTCATTTATCCGGAAGTAAAAAAGTATAACTCCTCCTTTTCTAACTGGAATTAATAATATACAATTTTTAGTAGTGAGACATACTACAGTCTCTTTTATAAAAAAACAGACTGTAGTCTCTATAAAACATTTAAACAGACTGCAGTCTCAATGTCAATATTTTCTGAATATTTTATAGAAATGAGTGGATGTCATTGACTATTAAACATAAAAAAGGACAAGAAACAAAAAAGAAACTTTTAAATACTGCTCTACATTTATTTGCTGAAAAGGGATTTGACAATGTTTCCGTTGATGAAATAGTAGCAACAGCCTCTTCCTCAAAAGGTGCATTTTATACTCACTTTAAATCAAAGCATGAAATTTTCTTAGAAAAATTTAAGGAAATGGATAAGTTTTATGAGTCATATTTTTCGACTCATGACCAAACTCTTACAGCTTACGATCAGTTGCTGTCTTTCTTTAAAGCTTTGATGACATACATGCGAGATGAAATTGGATTAGACATGCTAAGAGTTATCTATATAAATGAGCTTAACCCTAATCGAACGAGCTTTTTTACCAATCCTGATCGTACCTTATACAAAGTTTTGACTACTTACTTCCAAAAAGGAATCGATGAAGGTGATTTTAGAACAGATGTCACTGCGGAATATATGACGAAATGTATGGCACGAATCGTTCGAGGATTAATTTATGATTGGGGACTATACAAAGATGAAGTGGACCTTGTTCAAGAGTCAGCTACTTATTTACGCTATTCTTTAGATGGATTTGTAAAGAAATAATTTTTTGTAAAGATCCATCTAGTTTGATAACCGATTATAAATTTATCTTCGGCTCATCTAATGAAATCATGTTTTTTATTGGTTATTTTCTTAGTATCATCCTAGGTCTCACCCTTAAATTAACATTACTCGACAATATTCGTGTAGTCACTGGGTACACTAGTTAGGGTGCGTTAGTTAAAAAGAACATCACTGGTTTTTACCATATTTCAATAAAGTGGGCACCCCATAAAAAACAAATATTCCTACAATGGCAGATAGAAAGATATCAAGTCGGATGACTCCCATTATATAGAGTAAAACCAATCCAAATACAACGAAAAGCCTCCAATACAAAACAAAATTCATAAAGTTCTCCTTTTTATTAATCCACTAGATAACTAATTTATGAGGCGAAACAAATTCTTGCTAAATTCCTAGTTAACACAATAGCAAAAGGGAGTTGTTGTTATGACAACTCCTTTATTCCGTTCAAGTTACCCACCTTCATGTTTAAGAAGTTAAATGATAAAGATTATTTTTTATTCAATAAATACAAAGTGGCTGCAACCTTTTAAGATTATTAAACTAGTTTGCGATAAAAAAGAAATTACTTTAATAACCCTGTGATCAAGAAAAAATTAATCTCTATCTCTTGCCTTCTGGGTATCTCTAATATTCTTTTGAACTGTGATGGCTGCAAATAAACTAAGAACAAATGCCATGCCATAAAAGCCCTTTTCGCTTAGAACGATACTTCCTGCATTGTATAAACCGATTCCCATTAACGAAACTGATATAATCAGTGCAAGCCAACTAATGCCATAATAAATACCAGTAACTGGGATACCTTCATCTTTATCCCTTACTGCTTTTTGCAAAGATACTGCAGCGTACAGTCCAAAAACTAAAATAGCGAAATAATACCCTTTTTCATTCAGTTCCATTGATGCATTAAACAAACCGATGAGGTAACCTGTTACACCTATTAACAACGCAGCCCAAGTAGCCCCTTTAAAAGCGGTAGTCGGTTCCCCGACTTTTCTCTCTTCTTTCATTATGGAAGCAGTTGGTTTTTCTTTTTCGTGATCAAATACAACCTCGTTTTCACTTGACATTAACTATTTCTCCTCCTTCTGTACAATTATTAAAAAGGAGCACTACATATTACTGCAGAGCCTACCTCATTTATTATATAGAAATTTCTTACAAATAATAGATGTTTTTCCTTAATTTTCAATAATAAATGAAGATTTTCTCCTTTTGGTTTCAAAAGGGAAAGAATCGGTCAGATATGATCAGAACTAAAAACCCGCTCATATTTGAAGGTAGCGGGTTTTTATTGTTCAACAACATCAGTCCGTTGTATCCAAGGCTGCCTGAACAGCCGGACTAATTTCCATGTGAGGATAATTAATTCGTTCTTCAAATTCTACCCAATCGAGATTTGCCATCAGCAGCAGGTAACGTTTACCGCTCGCTGGGTCACTGATGATGATATGGTCACGGCCAGCCGTTTCAACACGCCCTTGATAAACCATTGCATTCCATCTGTTGTTCCCTTGGTAAGTAAAGTAGAAGGTACCAACCTTGCCTTTGTTAAAGCGCAGGATATTTTCGATAAATGATTCTTCCACCCTGCCTGTCGGTAGCATCTGTCCAGTTCCCATCGGAACAACTGGCACAGAATATGCGGGTCCAGAATGCATATTCATCGGGAAACCAGTTGGCTGTTGTGTGGCAGGTGCTTGCATCATAGTAGCTGGATAATAACCAGGGGAATAGCTCATTGGATTATAACTAGAATTTCCACAAGTCATGATAATGTCATCTCCTTTTTATTAATCATCTATAAAACTCTGGGCAATAGCCCGGTACACCGACATAGAAACAATGATTTTTGTGTGCAAAATCGAACTGAGTCATGGGTGATCTTGGCATCGTCGGGGTACAAGGGTCACGGAATGCTTGCCCTGGACTCGGATTAAAAAACCACAAATTCATTCGGGCTCGAGGATTCCTATGACCATTCAACAAATTCCGGGCCCTCTGCAGGTCTTCTTCTGTGGGACGCTGTGTATACAAGGCTCCATTTAAAACAGGCTCAAAGTGAGGTATTCCAGTTCCTGGTATCTCATGATAGATAGCATGTCTGATATTACGTAAATTTCTGAAGTCAGGTTCACAATCTGCCTCAACCCGATTGGCCACAACCGTTCCTACCATCTCCATCCCTTCGGCGCCTTCACCAATCGCCTCTGCCAGCATAAGCCTAGCTAACGCATCCACGTCATTGGAAGTATGTTTTATTCGTCTACCCATTTTCTCACTCCCTTCAGCTTATACAGTAACTTATTGCCTAAAGTCCGTTTTCGTAGCTTGCCTATCCGCCCAAACTTTGAAAATTGCACATTAAAAGCAAAGAGTCTTGTCCCTTCTTAGATTTTCAATACATAAATAGGATTAGTTGAAAGTTCGGTTGTGAAATACAAAGCACAATACTCAAGGGTGTTAATCGCCTAATATTAGACAATAAACTGCACAGAAAAACGCAGAGGTTTTTAGCACCCTCTGCGCTGACAAGTCTCGATTTAATAAAGTTCCATCTAGATCAAATATTTTAGCTTTATTAATTTTACCTCTACTCTCTCCTGTAATCGATTTTAGTAGAAAGAAATAATTTATTTGGTTTCGCCGATTAGATGATCAAGCAAATGATTTACGTTGCCGCTCAAAAGTGCATTGGCTAAATTTTATCGAAATGAGGAAGAAACCGGTTCGAAAAGAGAGGAACTGATCCCATATTCCCACAATACGTAAGTTCAAGAACTGCGAATTACAATTCAGCTAGTCCTTTGAAAAGTTCAACCGCAGTTTCGATGATCTCATCTCGGAAATCATAGTGTACGGTATGGATATGAGGATAATCGTCCCCATTTCCGATATAGCAGATCGCACCCTTTGTCTCTTTTAAATAGTGACCGAAATCTTCGGACGCCCGAAAGGCTTTCTTCATCTCAACAAGTTGCAACCCTTTTTCTTGACAGACTTTTCGTATCTTATCCGAACTTGATTTGTGATTTACCGTTTCTGGAAAGGTATCATTGTATAAGAAACTCGTTTTCAGTCCGTATTGTGCTGATAGAGAAACAGAAAGATCTTCAAGATACTTTTGAAGCATCACTAATTCTTCTTCATAAAAAGCACGGATGGTTAATAACAATTCTCCCTTGCTCGCCGATATGCCAAACGCTCTTTCCCCAATATCGACATGAACTACCGTACAAAGTACCATCCCTTTGTTCTTCTTTGCCGCTGTAAACTCGGGAATGGAATCAATGATCTTTGCGATTGCAAAAGCCGGATTGATCCCATCTTCTGGTTGACTGGCATGTGCGTGAGCTCCTTCCATACGAATGGTCATTCCCTTCGATGCACAGTGAGCAGTCCCATCAATTACATGAATTGAATTCAAAGCCATACCACTCATATTATGATAGGCAAAAATTTCATCAATGTTATGATCCTTTATAAACAAGACACACTCGGCTGCGCCATCCCCTGTTTCCTCAGCATGTTGAAACAAGAAATAAATGTTTTTGTCAGCACCTTTCTGATCGACTTCAAGAGCAAAGCCAGCTAAACAAGCGGCATGACCATCATGCCCACATTTATGAGAAACGCCTCGGATCTTTGAAGCATGAGGGATATCAATCGTTTCTTCGATAGGAAGCGCATCAAAATCAGCCCGGAACGCAATGTTCTTTTTACCTTCACCTGCCCAATAAATCGCATAAAACCATTGACCCTTATCTACAATTTCTAGTTGGGTATGTTTTTTTAGAAAATCAATTAGATGCTGTTTTGTCCAAACTTCTTGATTAGAAAGTTCAGGGTGCTGATGTAATTCATGACGTAATTTTTTGGTTAACTCTAGATTATTCTTTTCCATGAATCTCTTCCTTTATTTTAAAATTGATGGTTAATCGCTTGGGTCCATTGTAATTGATAGGCTCCTTGATCTTAGTTTTAAGCTGTTATATCTATTCTTTTAAATTTTTAATAGATCACTTTCTTTGATGAAGTAAATGCTCCTCATTGTCTACCCCGCCACTCATTAAACTCCAATGATTTTCTTTTATTATAAAATAGTAATTCTGTCATAAACAACCAATTTCAATACTACTTTAATCTCTATGTAAACATATTGTAATACTATTCTATTTTATTCTCTCATAAGGATAGAGTTGTAGAGTTACATTAGAGCTCACAAAAAACAGAATTACTAGGAGGAGAACTATGAAAAAACTAATTTTCTTACTAACATTGCTGGCTGCTCTATTTTTTGCCGCACCAGTTTTGGCTTATACAGTTGAAAAAGGTGACACAATGACGAAAATTGCACAAGAACATGGCTTAACATTAGATGAATTAGCAGAGGCTAACCCGCAAGTTAAAAATTTAGATCGGATCTATGTCGGTGAGCATATACATATAGGTAAACGTAAAAACAACTTCAACCCACCAAAGCAAACAAGCAATTCAAATAACGTAAGTCGTAGTAAAGGGCCAAGCAACGCTAATACAGAACAAAAAGAAAACTACGCTAACAAACTAAAACTCACAGAAGCTGAACTCGATTTATTGGCAAGAATTGTACGAGCCGAAGCCCAAACCGAACCTTTTGAAGGAAAAGTTGCAGTCGCCGATGTCGTTTTAAATCGACTTGAAAGCTCTCAGTTTCCAAATACTATAAAAGAAGTGATTTATCAACCTAGGCAATTCCAACCTGTAGCCAACGGTCAAGTTAATAAACCCGCTGATCAAGAATCCATCAAAGCAGTACAAGCCGCCTTATCCGACATGAGAAATATCGCAAAAGGTTCATTATTCTTCTACAATCCAGACATTGCGACGAGTCGTTGGTTAGATTCTAGAGAGACAACCATTGTGATTGGACAACATGTATTTAAAAATTAAATCCTATGTTTATTTTTAAAGTGTCACTGTTATCATAATCCTGTAAAGCTATGATGATCACTATGACATGATTGTCTATAAAAAAATGAGGCCGCTCATTCTTATGCGGCACTGAGAAGCCCTTATCTATTACAAAATCAATGGTTTTCGAACGTTACGGCATTGAAAGGCCCTTATCTAGCAAAAAATCAATGATTTTTACCTGTTTCATAGTGAATAAGGTCCTTTCAGTGCCACAAACACCTCTCAAATCCCGTTTTAATGAAAATAAGGGCTTCAGGAGACCACAATAGTTGAAAGTCCACTTTCTACTAATTTATCGAGTCTCATGACACCACCTTTCGTACAACACGATCCATTATATATAATGAATTCAAAGAAACCTTAAATGGTAGTCACAACATGCGTCAAGAGCGGCTGACCGAATGAACGTTAAATAGACAAAGAAGAAGTAACCATCCTATCCACTGGGCGAAGCGAAGGCGGTTACTTCTTCTTTTTATTGGCGACATATGTGCAAGAAGGGCTATATCAGTCTGTTAGTTCAATTGCTCCATCATTTTTCCGTACCACAATTTTGTTTCCTGACTGTCCCTTGAGTTTATAAACAAATAATCTTCACCTTTTTCAACGAAAATAAAAGGAGGATGATTACGGTATAAATATAATCTGCCACCACCTAACCCTTCCAGGCGGAAGTGACCTTTTAATCGATTAGCAAAAGAAAAACCATTTGTTCTTACTTGGACATTGGGGATCGTATCGACTAATTCAACATTCGTAATTTCATCCAAAGGCCACTCTACTCCGTAAAATCCACTAACGTGCAATCGATCATCCGAAATTGTCACTTCATTCGGTTGAATACCAATATAAGCAACCCCTCCTAAAACACCAAACGTAAACACGATCGTAATGATTAAAATGATCGAATTACGCTTCTTATTTTTGGTCGTATCTAATTTACCGATATAGAGTAAGCGGGTAAATAAATAAATGATCATGATGAGCCATGAAAACTCCACCATATATGGAATCCTCATTAAATATAAAGCTAATCCACCTAGTAAAATAAAACCGGAATTTATTAGTGCTCTGCCTGCTGCTTGTGGATAGCCATTTTGAATAAGTATCTGTTGATCTTCCTTAGATTTCGCAGAAAAACCAGATAGAAGAAAATAGGCTTCTCTTTTAACAATGAGGTACCCTAGTAGAAAAAACAATAAAATCATAAATAGTTGGATTATTGTAAGTGTGATCAAATTATTCCGCTCCCTTGTATAATTTGCTTTCCAAATCGTCTACTCGTTTTTCTAGTTTTTTTATTTTAGATTTAAATTCAAAATAGAAATATACAGCCAGTACCAGCAATACAGAACTAATTATTTCCACATCAAATCCCCCTCTTAAGCTATCGTTTTTTAATACGGTTTAAAAAAATGGTGAAGCTCCGAACATCACCTATAATAATCTCAAAAATTTTGAAGCAGACTTATCAAATAGTCTTGCCAACTCATAAAGGGTATCGCTAGACCCTCATGCTTTTCATTATTGAAGCAGACCCTCTATTTATGGTACAGCTTTTCTTCTTTCTTCAGTTGGTTAATCCTTCTCATATACATGATCACTGCGAAACCGAGAAGTAGAATAGCAGCCCAATTTAGTAATGAAACATACATATTAATACGAGAGATAGTCATATTATAAATAGCTGGGATGAGATTGATAAAAATAAAGAGACTCATAAATGTTACGATATTGCTATAATGCTTAATCTTGGACTTGTAGTCGGAAAAAATTTCAAAAGGACCATCTGCAGCTCTTTTGCGAAAATAAACCCAGCGCATAGAAGAAGCAATATACTCTACCTCGTTTTCCTTCATAAATTCAATATATTCCTTACTTTCTTCGTGATTTGGTAAATTATCCAATAATTGAATTCGATAGCAATACTCTGCTGGTTCGCCCTGTTGAAAAAAATACGTTGGAAAACTATAGTTCACTAGGTGTAAACCTTTAGCAGCCATTTCATTCAACCACTTTTCTTCTTTTTCATAGTCGATAAAAATTTTCTTCTTTTTAATTGTCATTCTTCTCACCCCGAATAAATTGATTTCCGTTCCTAACTAGCCCTTCTAAGCGTTCCAGTTCCATTTGAAGTATTTCTTTTCCTGTTTCTGTTATTTCATATTCTTTTCTCCTGCTGTCTTCTTTTTGCTTTACTGGCTTGATCCAGCCCTTTTCCAGTAAAGATTTAATTGCCCCATATAATGTTCCGGGACCTAATTCGACTCTCTCTTGACTAATTTCCTTTACAAATTGTGTAATTCCATACCCGTGCATTGGTTGATTTAGTGCGACTAATATATAATAAATAGCTTCTGTCAATGGAACATGATCTTTATTAACTTTCATATGCACCCTCCTACAATAAATATCGCAAGACGTTATATCGTCTAACGATACATCATAAGACGATTATATCGACACCCGATACATTTGTCAATAAAGTGAAACTTTATTCAGTGGGGGGTTCCTTCTTCCCCCACTGAATATTAGTTGAACCAATCGGGTTGTTACTGAGGCCCACACGATGTGGGTCACACAGACGTTGCCACAGGACGTGGCGACCTTAGTCTGTGTTCAATCGTCTCCCACTTAACCTTTATCGCATCCTCAAAGTCTTGAAGTGGGAGTCTTAGCGCCAGTTAAACAGGATAAAGTAAATTCACATCATCTAGCCGCACAATCAAGGACTGTGAGAGGAAGATGAGGGAAACTGAGCAGCACGCAAATTGTATTTCTAAAGATAGGTAAACTCAAGGCAAAGTGATCTTCTCTCCGTAAAGCAGAAATAGGGATCCCATATGATGAGATCCCTACATGATTAGTTTTGATTGTTGCTATTTTTCTACACCTAAACTTTCTTTTGCCATTTGCTCATATTCTTTTAAACCCGATGTTTCTGCAAATTCGGCAATATCGATGGCAGAAGTTGCTTGCTGCTCAATGATATGCTCTTTCATGAGTGGCCATGTAACTCCACCTGCTGCTTTATAGGATGCAATGATTTGTTCTAACGCCTGTTCACCGAAGATCATATAAGGACCGACAAAATCTTTTGACACATCTGTTACTGCTACTTCAGTCCAGTCGATTAAACCAGTCACCTCGGCTTGTCCATTAATAAGTGTATGTCCCGCATGAATATCACCATGAATGAGCCCGGTATGCTTTGGCCACATCCTGTCATTGTCCACCCAAGCTTGCCACCTTGCCCATAATGTTTCACTAACACCGTACTTTTCTTTTACTCCGGTCATTCGTTTTATCATCTCTGCTCTCGCTTCATCGGCCGTCTGTATTTTTAGTCCAGGAATAGTCAATAACTTCTTAGGTACGTGATGCAACTCTGCTAATACCTCACCTAGCGATATGAGATAGTTTTCCGGAACATGATTTACATCGAACTCCCAAATATAATCTTGAATGCCCGGATCTACAGTCCCTGCTGGTGTACCTGACAATTGCTTATAGGCAATGAAGTCTTCTGTATATACCGACCATACTGGCACTTCAAATGAAACATGCCGACTCACCACATCTAACACGTTCTTTTCTACAGCCGTTTTCACCATCGAGTCTTCTCTTCTCGGTAACCTCAAAATCCATTGAACCCCTTCTTGATCGACAACATGAACAACTTGAAAGTCCAAGCCTGACTCGTTGATTTTTACAGAACTCTCCTCTAGTAAAATCCCATTTCTATATGCCATTTCTTTGATCTCTTTTACTTTTTTATTCATATCGTTAAACCTCTACTTTCTAAAATTAAAATTGTTGCTCTTCCATGTGAATGACAACATCAGATCTACGACCAATGACATTCGATCGTGAGAACAATAACTTTTCACCAGTGTTTCCCAAAATAAAAAAACACAGGACTGCTGCCTGTGTTTTTGAGTAAACGGATAGATAGCTAATTTATGGATCTTACGTACAGTCGTCTCACCCCAAATAAGCCAACTTCTTCTACAAAAGAAGAGCAGACCAATGGCCAATAGCCTCATTTATTTTATACTTTTCCCGTTAAGCAGCATTAGAAGAACTCGGCTATCGCCAAGACACAGCGAAACCTTAGAGTTGTTCTTTACCTCAATCCTATAGGGAAGTTTTTCTAAAAGTATAAAAAGAAAGGCAGAACGAATCTGCCTCTCTACATATAGCATATAATTATGCAAAATGAAGATTATTAAAAAAGGACAGACTGATCCCGTCTACTCTGCCTACACAAGCAGAGCCTTTGAACATATGAAATTACTTGTTCAAAGCACGGAACCGAATTCTAGATGGTAACATTTTTTAATAATCCTCCTTAAACTTTAAAATAAATTACTTACAAAATTTTAATGCTAGATTGTTATTATGTCAATAGGACATCACGATTTGTCCTGGGATTGTAGGTTAATCCGGTTTCTATTTAAATTATTGAGAGATGGCTCAGGATCCACTTGGATTAACTCATCATTCATATTCATATAATCCGAATGTTTTTGTTTCCCCACAGACTTGTATCTAATATGAACTTCTTCTAAAAATTCAGACATTTCTTCTTCTGGAGACGACTGTTTCATGCCAGATAACCATGTCTCGAGTCTATGGGTTCCTCTTTCAGTGATTTGACACAGATCTTCAAGAGATCGGACCAACTCACTTAAACAATCCAATCCATTTCTCAATATAACAATCCCTTTTTCTTTTGCGCTTTCAACAGAGTGTTCCATCCTGTACAGGTTATCCTTATACTGAAATTCAATATAGCAACTGCTGCGATTCCAATTGAAATTGTAATGGGAATCATCAATTTTTAACCGCCTCATAACGGCTATTAGCCTTCTTTCACACATTTCTTGTTCATTATGGAACATCTTTTTGAACATACCTTTCACCTTCCTTGAGCGATTTTTAATCCTTTTCTCCTTATACCAATGATTTCTACAAAATCGACAAAATCCCTGTCAGAATTTTTTGTCGATTTATTTTTTCAAAATAAGGATGAATTAAAGGAGCTCGAAACATAGGAAAAAACTACGCCTTTTCATAGATTAGTGAAAAAGGAAAAAGGTTCTTTTTCATAAATATTGTAAAAAAATAGTATCCAAATACTCCCTAAAAGTTAAAAGGTTATCATGAAAATGACTAAATCGTACCGTTTCTAATTCCATTGTGCGTATGTATTTGAATGTTCTATTACTGTTGCGGTTAGTGACAGTGACTAATATCAAATAACTTCACTATGTGCTTATAAATGATCATTAGTGAGGTATCCTAACACCTGCCAGTTTACAAAAGGGAGTGCAACTATGAACATTCAACGATACGAATTACAAAAATTAGATAAAGCACAAGAGGAGTTCGCACTGGTTGTACACCTTGATGACCACCAAGTGGAATTTGCTAATGAACTAGGAACAAAACCTCAATCCGAAAAAAAATTAAGAACGATTGCGCTTAATATCGTATACGCAAAATATCCAGGCATTAAGGTAACAGTCGTTAAAGTAATGGTTGGAGGAATGCTCGCAACCACTCTCCCACTATTAACCAATACCCAAACTGTGTCAGGACAAACATCTACGGATTCCTCACAGTCTACTCAAAATACATCCATTTATTATCAGGTCGCCCCTGGTGATACACTTTGGATGCTATCAAGAATGTATGGAGCGCTAACAATCTGCGAACGGACGTACTACAAATCGGGCAAATTTTAACCATACCAAATGGAACAAGTTCGACAGCACCATCAAATACGGTTCAAAATGGCTCAACTGCTCCTGTAACGATAAGGAACATCAACCATACGGTACGTTCAGGAGATAATATGTGGAATATAAGTACACAATATGGGGTGCCTTATAATGATTTACTAAGACATAACAATATGACAGCACAGAGTACATTACGAATTGGACAAGTAATACAAGTGCCGCAATTCCAAGTTCCTGTTAGGCCAGTTGTCTCAGCAAGACATGGTGAAGTGTTAGATTGGTGGACTGAAGCAAGGTATGTGTTCTCAACTGGAAAAGTTGCAACCATAACAGACTTTCAAACAGGAAGACAATTTCAAGTAAGGCATACAATGCGTGGAAACCATGCAGACAGTGAACCTTTAACATCAAGGGATGCTCAAATCGTGCGGGAAATTTGGGGTGGCAGTTATTCATGGACACCGAGAGCCATAATTGTTGAAATAGACAGAAGACGTTTAGCCGCTGCTATGCATTCTATGCCGCATGGAGATCAAATCATTCGTAATAACAACTATAATGGACATTTCTGTATCCATTTTCTAAATAGTCAAAGACACAGTGATGGCCAAGTTCAATCTTCTATGCAAAGGCAAATCGAGATTGCTGCTGGAAGGTCGATTAGATAGTCATTTATTAGCAAAGGAGCTCTTTTTTAGCTCCTTTTTCATTGAATTCTATAAGTCGACGACACTCTATTTTAGCAAGACCCATCGTTAGCCAGCGTTTACCTCATTTGCAGTTATAAACCAAGAAAAGGAACCGATTGTTAAAATCGATTCCTAAAAATTCATCTCAAGTATTTTTTTTAAACTCACTAAAAGCCTCACGTTGCAGAAGCTAGTGTGTTTATCCTTAAATTACCCGGATTACAACCTTAGTTGGCGTGTTAAATAGAAACAACCGCTTCTTTTATAGGTGTATTTCCAGTTACGATCTGAAATTGCTTACCAATCGTTGTGTCATTTTCTAAAGTGGCCATGATGACGCTTGCTACGTCCTCTCTTGGAATTTCCCCTCTGTCTACTTCGTATGCAGCGTTTACTTTTCCTGTACCTTGATCATTCGTTAGCAAGCCCGGATGGATAATCGTATAGTCCAAATCGGAACGCTTTAACCATTCATCGGCGTAATGCTTGGCTGCCACATAGGGTGCAAACGACGGTGGCGCAGCTAAAATGGCTTCACGTCTCGTGTCAAATGAGCTAATCATAATAAAACGCTTCACCCCAGCAACTTTTGCGGCCTCAATCGTTTTCACAGCACCGTCCAAATCGACCATTATGGTTTTGTCTTTCCCTGTATGTGCCCCTGATCCTGCTGTAAATACAATGGCATCCACTCCCTCAGCTGCTTTGGCAATGGACTTGATATCCTGTTCTAGATCGACCACTACGGTTTCCGCACCCAAATTTTCAAAAAAGGCCGATTGCTCCTGATTACGGATCATTGCCTTAGCTTTTAAACTATCACTATTTTGCATTAATGTAACAAGATGTTTTCCAATCTGGCCATTTGCGCCAACCACAAGAACTTTCATGATCTCCACCCCTTCTAAGAAATATAATGAATCCAACCTATTATGAATTCTGTACGTTCATCGTAAATCAAAAAGAAGTACTATGTCTAGAAACCAGCTTACAGCAAAACGTTCAGCGGTGACAGACACTTCTCCTGCATGATAAAATTATTTAAACAACTCAGACTTGGAGGGATGCTTGATGTGGAAGTGGATTGTGATTTCACTTTTTATCATAGGTAGTTTAGGATATTGGGGATATAACTTTTTTATAAGCAAAGCCTCTGAAGTCTTGGTGGAACAAATTACAAATGATATTTTAAACGATGAGGAAGAATACAATAAACTCATAAACGACCCGCACATACAAAATCTAATCAATGAATTAGATGAAAATGACACTGCTGAAAACTTACCTTTCCAAACAAAAGAAGATGCAATGAAGACGATTTTAAGAGAATTCTCAACGAGTGAGATCAATGAAGTGAAAGATCAAGCACTCCGCGGAAACGTTAATACCCTTGATGTTCTGAATAAATTGCAAGAACGTCTAACACCTGAAGAAGTCGCAGCTATTCAGGTCATTTTAGCAAAAGAATTACAAAGTCAATAAAGAAATAAAAACGCGTAATAGCGTAAAGCTTTTTCTATGGGTTTCCTTGAGCAAAATTATGAATGAATGAACCCTATGACATGGAAATTAATCATTAATTCGGCGGATCCACTTCGCTAAGCGGCACTGAGAAGCCCTTATCTGTGACAAAATCAATGGTTCAACGATGTAACGGCACTGAAAGGCCCTTATCTAGCAAAAAAACGATGATATTTACGTGATTCATAGGAAATAAGGGCTTCTCAGTGCCGCAAACACCTTTCAATCCCCAATTTTATCAAAATAAGGACCTCAGGAGACCCCAAAGACCAAAGGAATTGACCGTGGCCCGCACAAGCGGTGGAGCATGTGGTTTAATTCGAAGCAACGCGAAGAACCTTACCAGGTCTTGACTCAGGAGACCGCAAAGACTTGATCAACCCTTATCTCCAACGTTCGAAGCCCCTCTCTTTTTGCTTCTTTTTCTTATACAAGCCCTTAATGACCCTTTTATGACATCGCTGGAAATTTCAACAACAATTTATTTAACGTAAAAAGATGAGATAAATATTAAACAACACATAGAAGGCCACAGTAATGCTATGGACAAACCAGTATTCCTTTCGTTCTTTCTTTGGGTAAGTGAAAAGGTAGATATAACCTATAATCATCCCCACAGCGAATAATATATTAGCAGATATAAGCCCAGCCTTAACGGAAATATAATCGTGATCGCCGCCTAAATAGGAGATGACAAATAGAGATGCAATTAGAAAAATAAGATACCCATTAACAATCTTTTTTGCTTTTTTTGAGCTTATAAACGTTATTTGCATAGGCTTCACTCCCAAGGTGCTTTATATTTATTTCTCCTTGCTTAGTCTCGTACATGATGTTTTAATAACTACTTATCCTTTTTTTATAGTACCTCAAGTCTTACTCTTTTAAAATATTACTAGATAAAATTCGTGATGTGCTTTTCGTTTGGCAAATGAAAAAAGCAAGAGACCCGTTCCCCTTGCTTCTTTGCACGTTTTTCATTTAATGATTAAGCAAATACTTGGCTTGCCTTCAATAAGCTGTTTCTTGCTTCGATATATTCCTGATGAAGTTTATCAACAAACTCTCCTGCACCTGTCACTTCGTTAATCACACCGATTCCTTGACCTGCCCCCCAAATATCCTTCCAAGCCTTTGCTGAACCGTCTCCAAAATTCATTGTGGATGGGTCACTTTCAGGAAGGTTTTCAGGATCTAAGCCCGCTGCACGAATCGATGGAGCAAGATAGTTTCCGTGAACTCCTGTAAATAAATTGCTAAGCACAATATCATCAGACGTGGACTCAACGATAGCTTGCTTGTATTCCTCTGCTGCTCGTGCTTCACGAGTAGCGATAAATGGTGTACCGATATAGGCAAAATCAGCACCCATCGCTTGAGCCGCTAATATCGATTTTCCATTTGCAATAGAACCTGCTAACGCTAATGGACCATCAAACCATTGACGAATTTCTTGAACTAAAGCGAATGGACTCTTGCTTCCAGCATGTCCACCTGCCCCTGAAGCAACGGCAATTAGACCATCTGCTCCCTTTTCAACGGCCTTATGTGCAAACTTATTATTAATGACGTCATGTAATACAATTCCGCCATAGCTATGAGCAGCTACATTTACATCTTCACGGGCACCTAGAGAAGTGATTATAATTGGTACTTTGTATTTCGCACAAAGCTCCATATCATGCTCAAGTCGGTCATTTGACTTGTGTACAATTTGGTTAATGGCAAATGGTGCTGCTGGACGATCTGGATTTTTCGCATTGTAATCAGCTAGTGTCTCCGTGATCTCGGCTAACCATTCATCTAGTTGCGAGGCTGGTCTAGCATTAAGGGCAGGCATAGAGCCCACAATCCCTGCCTTACATTGTTCAATTACAAGCTTTGGATTACTGATGATAAACATTGGTGATCCAATGACTGGAACTCTTAAAGATTTCATGACAGATGGAATGTTTGACATTCTAACTCCTCCAATTTCTAAAAGATATTTAGTGAAAATAAATAGTTCATTGGGAATAAGAAAAGAATCAAGCTGACTTTACGAAAATAGAAAACGTTTTCAATAAACCCTCATACTAGTAGTACTATATTTATAGGGTTATAGTCAAGTAATTTACTGAAAATTCAAATGAATAGTTAGGGGTCATAGAGACAGTTCTTGTGAATCCTTTGTTTAGCGAAAACGTAAAAGCAAGGAAACGTTTCACTTGTTTCTTGGTAAGAGGACTGAGAAGCCCTTATCTGTGACAAAATCAATAGTTTCACAATCGTAACGGACTGAGAGGCCCTTATCTAGCAAAAAAGTGTTGATTTTTAGGTGTTTCATAGCAAATAAGGGCCTCTCAGTCCCACAAACACCTCTAAAAGGGTTTTTATATGAAAATAAGGGCCTCAGAGTCCTCAAAAATTTCAGAACCCCTCTATCAGCTTCTCTTTTTAAAAGTACTCGACCCTATCTTGACGAAAAGATCACTATCAAATAAAAAAAAACGGTGTCACTATGAAGAAAGTTCTCTAATATTAAATAACCTGTTCCCTCTAAAAGGGATTCCTCTACTAATGTTGCTTTAAAACTATACCCTCAATCACATTGAAAAACCATCTAGCACAACAAACGGCTAGATGGTTCTCTTTTTTACACACTACTCTTCTTTTGATCCGCACTTCGATAAAATTGAAGCGGTGCTAGGCTTTCAGGTAGTCGTTGAATTGATTGGTTGACCGCGTCTAACTTTTTTTCGACGCGATGCAGCAAATAGAGGGTCACCATCACAGGAAAACCAAACTCACTCAAAAGCGGCAGCCACATTTCCATCGTTTGTTCCTCCTTACGTTATTAGAGTATAGAGAAATACGGACTGAGCCCGCCTTACTAATAAAACAAGGTGAATGCTACTCAGCCGATTTTGACTTTCGGAAAGGAGTTAGCGAAGTCTCACTAATCGCTCGGCGCTGAAGCTAGACACCTTCAAATTGTAAAAAAGGAAGAGGCCAAGCCTCCTCCCTTCCAAACCATCATCAATTAAAACTCAATCGTTTCAACCGTGCGATCAACAACCCGCGCACTTTTTTTCGTTACCAAATTACCGCCAGACGATGTAAAAGCATTTTGTGCGATAATTTCATCCATCGCTGCACTAATAGCAGCTGGATCCACTGGATAAACAGGGTTGTCCAATGAAATTGTAACGGTTTTAGCTAATTCGTTTTCAAATACTAATTCCAATTTCTTCGTCATCTAAGTTCCTCCTTTCTATTCATTAGTCTTAGATCAAATTAAAGATCAAGCGCATACGTGTTGGCACGGTCCACTTTATAAGGCGTCCAGCCTTGAAGCGGAATTAACGCATCGGCAACAGCTTTTAACTGTTCGTTTGTAGCAGCTGTTTTAATGTTATTGAAGCTCTTCGTTTTCAAAATCGGTTCCCCAATTTGGTTGTAACCTGACTCAAACACAATAACTAAACGTGAATTCGAAAGCATCCTTGTCACCCCCTTTCACTATGTATATATGGAGTTGAGGATGAAAACGGTGAGGGTGGATATAAAAAATTTATATTGATGAATTTTTGGAGCTGAGATTAAGGTCGAACGTAAAGGATTTTGGTTTCTTCCTCTAGAAGGTCCGAATGTAAAAACGTAGATTGTATATCCTAAAAGTGCAACGAGATATTCCTTCTAATAAAAGGAGAGGAAATGATGAATAATTTTTCTAACAAAATCGATATCGGTGAATTAATAGCAGTTTCTGATTTTTTCGGATTAAATACATTTCGAATGCTCAACTTTCTAGATGATGGTGTAATGGAAGTATATGAAACGAAGGAAGCTTTCACGAAAATATACGGGAACGATGAAGAAGCGGCTGAAAAAATAGAATGGGTCGAGTTAAATAATGGAAAAATCTTCACTAAACCCAAGGGGGAAATGGAATAAGGAGGCACTTGTATGCCATATCAAAAACCGAATGAAAAACCGGGTCCTATGATGAACCCCAATATTACTGGAACTGATCCGCAAAAAGTTAAAAAAGAAATCCAAAAAGATGTAAGCCAAGGTCAAGGGGCAATGACTGCTCGTGAAGCCGGAGCCATGCGAAAGTAGAAAGCTTATAGCACATAAGTCAGCAATTGTAGATGATAAGAAAACACACCAAATATTGTTCAATTGGTGTGTTAATACTATTTTAATTCATTGGACAAACGCCTACATTCTACCTATGCGGACTTGAGAAGCCTCAATTCTTTTTCTCTTTTATAAACTCCTATTAATAGTTTAGCTGTCTGATAGCAACCTGCTATATCTAAAGTTTCCTCGTCCGAATGCTCATGCATGTAACCGACCGATAGATTTACGCTAACCAGCAAATACTCCCCAAAAAATATGAAGAGATGAATAAACGAAACATCACCTGAAGTGGTGTATTTCATCTTCGTTCTACTTCTCTTTTAATGTGCGGAGCTGTTTGAAATTTCGAGTGGAATATTTGTTTCCAATATATCCAAATTGGTCCAAGTAAGCGAAGCATTTGTTTCTCTGTTTTTTCTTTGATTGGCATTAAATTTAATATGATAATTTTCAAAGTTATGTTGAAGAAGAGTAGTCTTCTATTAGCTAGTTTAGTTTCATGTTTTGTCCACGTTCGAATAAATTTAATACCCTGATGATGATAACTATTTACTCTCAGAGAATCTGTTTGGAGAATTTTATCAAGCATGGTATCTTTTCTTATGTACACCTCGTTAGTGAAGAGGAAATTTGTTACTTTTCGATTTGTCCTAAGTATTTCTCGACTAATTTTTAGTTTCTTTTATACCTTCATCAGTAAGGTAAACTGATTTTGATCGTTTACTTCCTCTAATAAAATCTTGTTCAGTAAGTTCATCTAGAGTTTCAAAAGGATAGCCTTTCCAAAACAGTCTTTCCCCTAGCTAGAAAATAAATAAAATCACCGAAACCTGAAATACAAAACACTTTGGTATTCCCATATCAAACATTATTACATTATTAGTGAGGTCTAGATGCACAGGCTCGAATCCAACTATTCCATTATTTTTTCCTTTCAGGAATAAAAACTGTAGCAAATGTCCTTCTACGTCTCTTATGATTAGGTTCGTTATCTGAATATCTTTTTACCACAGCAACTAGGTCCTTCTTTAAATTAGAAAGCTCCTCATCATCTAAAAATAAATCAATGTGACGATAACCAAACCCATCTTTCTCCATATCTAACTCATCACCCTCTAAATACTCTTCAACACCTTGCATGAGATTGGTGAAATAAGTCATAAAATACTTCATATGTTCTTCCTTACTCAATTCATGGGCTTCTGAAGTAGAAAAAGTAGCAGAATCTCTGTTTAGTGAATATGTTCGTTCAAATGTACCTCTAACCTTCCTCTCATTTGAAATGTATATCACATGATTAGATGTTAACACCTTTAATTGCCTATATAATGTAGCTTGTGGAATATCAGGAAGCCATTCCATTAGCTCTTGAACTGTTAATGATCGTTTTAATAATGATTGAATAATTCGCATTCTAACTGGATGTAAGATAACATCTCCCTTTGCCACTTTTTTACCTCCCTACATGTTTACTCTCTAGCCAATTCGTAATGATCTGCATTAGGTCGGGATGTAATGATTTACTCGCTTGCGCTTGGTATTCGTTTTTTACTTTTTGAATGGAAACATCACCTTCTTGATACCTTAAAATATGATTCATCCCTTCAATCACATGTACTTCCGATGGCCCATTAACAAGTTCAGGTACTTTATAAACATTTTCAACTTTCGTTTGTATATCTTTTGTGCCATTGATCGCAAGGACTGGACAAGTGATATTTTCCATTGAACCATAAAGGTCAAATTGGAAATGCTCTCTAAACCATTTAGCTGGTAGCTTGGCAAAAAGTTGAACTCGAATTTCATCTTTGTCACTCGTATCCATTTTTTTGAAAATCTTTTGAGTTTTCTTTTCTGCTTTATCAGTAATTTTTAACTTTTTAATTAACCAACCTTTGATTCCTGACTCGTTATTTAATTCTTCATAAGCTAATTCTCGCTGATACTTAGTTGCCTCTTCTATTGTATCAGCAGCTCCTGCGATAAGAATTAACCCCGCTAGTGATGCTCTCTCATTAAGAGCCGTCGCTAATATTGTTCCCTCACTATGACCCAACACATATATCTGCTCTTGATCAACGTTAGTATGATTTCTTAAAAACTGTAATGCACTTTCAGCATCATCAACTAAATCCCATAATCCAGCTTTGTTTAAATCCCCTTCACTTTCTCCGACACCTCTTTTATCATAGCGAAGGGAAATATATCCTGCTTCAGCTAATCCATCTGCAATCAATTTATAAAGATTAAGTTGTAAATTAGGCATGTTCCCATCCCGGTCACCTTCACCCGACCCAGCAATTAATAAAACGGCTGGAGCCTTTTTTTCAGTCGATTCGGGAAACGATATTGTTGCACCTAACAAGGCTTTTCCTTCGATTTTAATTCGTTCTTCTTTTCTATTCATCATAAATTACCTCCTAAATGGGCAACAGGGTATAATATTATCATTATCAATAATGATAATACTATACCCTGTTATGAGCACTTAGTATATACTGTACAATAAAGAAAAAATTTGTTTAAATTTTTCCCGTAATCAATTAAAGTGGTTGGAACGTCGGCCTGCTTTGAACCCATACGCTAGAAACTTCTTCATCGACTTTATGAATATGAAATTCTAGTTTATCACCCCATGTTTGAAAGTTCACTCCTGTCTTTGCTTGTATGATCCCTTTTTCTAAATTCTCATAAGTAATTTTGGTACCGTTAATACTAGAAAGAGAGTTTTTGCACAGCTCAAAGGAGTCTTTGTAAGGCAGGTAAATTTCGATTTCTTTTTCTTGTCTTACACTACTTTCAGCTTTTCCACCGACTCGTTTGACTAAAAGATAGTTCATAGCCCCTAAAATAACCGTCATAAAAATTCCAAAGGCTAAACCAGATGTGATACTGGTTGAAACATCACGACCATTGATAAACATCGTCAATCCAAAAGTAATCGATGTGGCTAAAAAAATCATTAGAATTTTTTTCATAAAAGGATCACCTCATTTAAGTACTGAACCGTTATTAGTAAACTCCATTCAGTTTGTATGATAGTTAAACGTGTTAACAGTAAAAGGGTTTCACATTCAACCGGATTGGATCGGAGTGAAAAAGCGTTTCTGCCATCTTGCAGAAACGCCCTTAGCTGCCACCCTAATTCATTTACACTACACATCTTGATCTTTTTTCAGCTCTTCAATTTCTTTTTTTAACTCTTCAATTTCATTGTGTAATTCTTCGATTTTCAAGTCCTTTTCTTCGCTGGATTGTTTTTTTACAAACTTAATGACGTTCGCCATAATAGCAATGACAAACATTAAAAAAAATAAAATAACTAAAAAAGTAACTAGCAATCCGATATCTCCATTAGCTAATGACATAAAAATACTCCTATATTCTTTAATTTAGTGTCTCTACCTTGGTATGCAATATGAATTTGTTAACTTGATAGTACCATAACTTCATCATCTATACCTATATCAAACGGCTAATGGAATTAAAAAGGGTGTTGTAACGACAATTTTTGTAATAGAGCTCCCTAGTATTCGCACCCTTTCCGCTACAACTACCGAATTGTGTGTTTAGCGGACTGAGAGGACGATATTTGAAAAAAATCCTATGATTTCATTATCGTAACGGACTCTGAGGCCCTTATTTAGCCCAATTTCGTTGATTCCGGCGTAATTCCTAGCAAATAAGAGCCTCTCAGTCCGCTAAATTCTACATCACTCTATTAAAAGAGGGATGCAAGACTATTTCTTTAGATAGGAGTTGATGAATCGCTCTCTAATCAGCGATTACACCCCTTCTAATCCGTTAACACTTCAACTTCAGCAGCATTAATCATGAAGTTATCTTCATTGTGAGGTGTAATCCAAACCCCAACTTTTTGATAATTTCCATCTGAATCACCTGCAGGTCGTGAAAAGGACGACAATTGTGCAGGAGATATTAAGGTTTTTTGATTATCATTTTTAAGATAGATTTTAGACCTTTCGCATAACTGAATGTATCCATACCCTTTATAACCCTCTGGAAATGTAGAATGGTGTAGATTAGTATTGATGATTGGCTTTGGTTTACCTATAAATCCACTATTATGTTCTGGTAGAGTTAAAATCCTCATCATCATGAAAACAATACTTGTTAATGGTAACAGCCATTCTCGGTGAGCTTCGAAGGGCCTGAAAATTAATATTACTCATGTTTTAAAAAACAACTTTCACCGTAAAATTAATAGATTTTTTAAAATTACTTTATCTAAAAATTCATAATAATTAATATACTTAATACACTTATATTATACTAAATATCTTAATGAGGTGAATAGATGAGCACTGCTTTAATTATTATTGATATTCAAAACGATTATTTTCCGAACGGAAGAATGGAGTTAAGTAATCCACTAATAGCAGCTGATAATGTAGGTAAAATTCTTGAATGGTTTAGACAAAATAACCAAGAAAATATTTTTCATGTTCAGCATATCGCAGCTGACGAAGGGTTAGGCTTCTTTCTTCCAAATACAGAAGGAGTCGAAATAAACGAAGCTGTTTCACCATTAGAAAATGAAAATATTATCATCAAACATGCGCCTAACAGCTTTTTCAACACTGAACTAGAAAGCCACTTAAGAGAAAATGGAGTGACGAAGCTAGTCATTGTAGGTATGATGACACATATGTGCGTGGATGCCACAGTAAGAGCAGCAATGGAGCTAGGCTTTGAATCCACACTTATTGAAGATGCATGTACTACAACGGACTTAGCTTACCAAGGGAAGGTCGTGCCAGCTGAGCAGGTTCATTATGCATTTATCAGTGCACTTAACGGAATATATGCCAATGTAATTTCGACAGAGGACTTCCTTCAACAAGAAGTGGCCACAAACTAATGAATTAGCTGATTAAATATAAAAGGGAGATTGTTTCGAAAACAGCCTCCCTTTTTTCTGATGTTTAAACTAATAAATAAGAACCAAGCTTAGTTAACAACCAATCGATTTCGACCACTTTCTTTCGCTTGAAATAATGCTCTATCCGAATTATCTATAAAGTCATTTATCGTTTCACCATGATGTTTTGACAGACCCAAACTTATTGTTAAATAAATAGATTGATTTTTGTATCTAAATTCAGTCTTTTCTATGGCTTCACGTATTCTTTCGCAAATTTTTTCTCCTTCTTCCATACTTGTATTAGAAAAAATGACAGCGAATTCTTCTCCACCCAGCCTTGCAACTACATCCGATTCTCGCACGTTATTTTTGATTGTCTTAGCTACATGTTGTAATGCAAGATCTCCGCAAACATGCCCATAGTTGTCGTTAATTCGTTTAAAGAAATCTATATCTATGATGCTTAAGATTACAGCTGGTTTTTCACTTAAACTTACAGCTTCTTCAAGATACTGATCAAAATACCTTCTATTATAAACTTCAGTCAACGGATCGGTTATTGCTTTACGGTTTACTTCATTTAATAATTTTTCATAGTTTATTCTAAAATAGGCCAAGAATAAAATGATTATCCAACCCAGTATCGAACTGCTAATATGCATGATAATTCCAAAGATATCCCACCAACGCTGCCCTATAATAACAACTGTAGCTTTAATTAAACTTAATATAATACCGGATGTAATGACTACTTTCCAACTAGGGTAAAAAATGGTGATTAAAGCAAATGGTAGTATGTGAATGGTCCATATAATAGGAAAATTAAAATGATGTAAATACAAAATAATATCAAGTCCAACCGGTAAAAATGTCATAATTATTATACCTATCCACAAAAATATCTTATTTTTTCCCATTCTATTCGCTCCATTCGATATTACCTATTCCAGCCATTTATAATAGCTTGGGTCCATAATCTCACCAGTAACTAGAGTTCACCTATCAAAGGAACCCAGGTTTTTCTCATTATTTAGATATCTATTCATGCTAAACACAATATTAAATTCCCTAAGGTTCTTATCACTTTTTTTAAAAATTCCGATATAAGCCTAAAGTATTAATTATATTATACTACAAAGTTAAAGCTACTTGGTATCTATATAATTATCATTTATTCCTAAAAATTGTGGTAATATATAGCCTCTTGTTAGATTAAGTATATTCTTTCAAAAAGTAAGCATTATATGAGGAAGACATTGTTGTAAATACAGAAGGCGTCAAAAAATGAAAAGACGATCACTTTGGGCGTAATCGTCTTAAGTAGGTTATTTATGTTAATTTGATAGTCAATTCTAATGATCCACGGTAGTCTGCCTGAACAAACCTTCAATAACTCTTTGAAATTATGCTACAGTTGTTTGTCCTCAACTCCTGGACAGCAAAACCAAACTCCATATACAATACTTCAATGTAAAAGTTTAAAAAGATATTATTTAGTACCATTAACTACGAGGTCTGCTCTTTCAAATGGTTTTTGTTCGATAACATAAATGTCTTCTGAAACCATCCAATTATTTTCCCACATATCACGAGCTTCTTCCCCATCTCTTTCAAGACCTCGCAAAAGCCTTGTTTCTCGTGGACAGTCAACCCAAATGGTTAAATCATATTTAGCTGCTAATTCCTCACGAATAGAATAGACACCTTCCACTATAACAATTCCTCCGATCGGAACTGTATGCCATTCTACTAAATCATCCTTCTCCCAATCATAGCGCTGATAGTGTCCTTCTTGATTATTACTAAGTGGTTCAAGAACTTGATTTAATACACGTTTCCAATCAAAGTCCGCACCAATTGGCTTTTTCTCTGGACTTAACTTTATAATTTGTGAAGTTGGTAAATAAAAATCATCCATATGGACAACAGTTATGTTAGAACCATGATCCTTTAATTTAGTTGCTAATGTACTTTTTCCTGAACCGCCACAACCGTCTATTCCAATTAACAAAGTTGATTGTTTTTTTGGAATTAAATCCATTGAACGAACCAATTGCTCGAAATTAGTGAACTCACCATTCTTAGATTTAAAATTCATAATATCACCACTTAGTTGTTAAATTTCTAACATACCACCAAACTTTTTAGTGAAGTAAATTTCCCTCCCCTGTAGCCACCACAAGTAGCAACAGCTTGTTGCATTAAAGCTCCTGTTACTTGAAGTGCAATCCTTCACAAGCTTATATTTTAGTAATTAACATTTACGATTCATCTTAATAGCTATTAATACCATAAAACCCGAACCTACCCCTTTTAAAATAGAGGAAAACATGTGATTTTCAACAAAAAAATCAATAACGATATAAATTAATAATAATATTGGCAATGCAAATAGTAGATAACGTCCTTTACTCATTTGATACCAATCCTTTCAACATTTTTCGTTAACGATTTGAATAAAATGATATATAAAGTATCACTACCCGTTTGTTGAATACGGATATAACATCCTAATCATACGAAATTTGTTAATAACCATGTTCCTCCTAAATATCCACCCCAAATGATATCGAAACATTATATTGTAAATCTTACAATTTGATATGCTTTACTTATATCCTCAACAAAGGCTACAGTATAGCAACTACTTCTATACTTAAACACTACTTTTCAATTTGCGAGTAAAAACAATCTACTTTATTTTATCTTCCAAATCTTTTATTCTTTTTTCTAATTTCCTATTTTTAATTGCCACTTCAACAAATGCACCAATTGCAATCGAAATCGCAATCCATGAAAATATCCAATCCATATTAGGCCCCTATAATACTTACCCTCGTTAGCTGAACAACGATAGCTTTTAATTAAGCTATCGCTTCCGTTACTTGAATAAAAATCTATTTCAAGTTTTTGGTCCTTGATAAAATTTCTGAAACACCTATCGCAATACTTGCATTAAGCATAGCGAGAACAGAGAAAATCATAGCTGTTCCGTCATATTCAGTAAAAAAATTCAATATGAAAAAAATGAAACTAAAGAAAAATACTACAATGCCAAAAAGAAATAAAAATCTATCCATTGTCACAGACCCCAAACTCTATTTTAATTTTTTCACTATCGCCTTCCTTTAGCTGAATAACTTATTCAATATTTTCTTCCAAGAATTTTCGTACTTCTTCAAAATCGTTTGTTTCGAGAAGAATTTTCTTTTGGTCTAATATATAAAAGTATGGTGCTTCGTTTGCATCTAATGATGGATATGTTTCTTCTGTTAAATGTAAATCATACACTAGTATACCTACATCTGTATTTTCTTCATGAAAATCAGTAAACCATTGAAAATGGTCAAAGTGTTCATCATCTTTATTTTCTGGTGCGATATAAAAGATTTTATATCGTTCCTCTGATTCTGCATAAGGTAAGTTTTGAGAACACCCTATTAATATTAATAATAAAAATAAAACCAAAACCATAGCTCCCTTTTTCATAACAGATAACCCTCCTCCTAATTGTTCAAACTCTAGAACTATTCTGCTCTTTTATCGTACCCGTTAGTTTAACTTATTGAGCGTTGATTTTTTCTGATAATTCCCCGAATTTTTTTATAAGGGAATTCTTTTCCCAATAACCAAAATCATTCATTTCTTTAAGTACAAATCCCACTTCACGAAGTATTACCCCTAATTCTTCATAATCCTTTTTATCCTCTTCCGTTAAATCGCTATAACTATCCAATGTTTCCATAGGATAACGTTGATAATTTTGCAAACTGCGAATCAAATTTTCAAGCGTTTCTTTATCACTATTTGAAAGCGTTCTTGATTCAGAACCGACATTCAGACTATGATAAATTCCATCGAATATTTGTTTTAATTCAGCAGTAACCAAACTTGGGTCTGACCAATCATTATCACTTTGATGAGAAATCTTTTCTTCCAACCAAAATAAATTATATGCGACATTCATCGTAAGAACCCGTTCTATAACGTAGTTATTTTTATTAACTCCCCAAGCTACAATTGCAATAAGTAATAAATTTAGTATTATAGAAATTCTGAAAATATTTTTTATTTTTTTACTCAATGTGATACCTCCTATTTAAATGATAGTAAACAATCCTCTTTATTCAAGAAACCTGCTTCGTTACTTGAATAACCATTGTTATAATTTTAACATTAATTTCCTTTTACGTTGTAAAAAAAATGCGTCTCTGCTTATTGCAGAAACGCTACCCTTTAGCTTAACAAGTTTCCAAAAAATAAAACGAAAGTTAAAAACACTGATAATCCCAATGTAAATATTATTTATGGAATAATCTATTGGACCTGAAAAAGAAACGATAAAAAATAATAAAATACAAATTATTGATAAGATAAATGACAAAATGTTAATCTTTTTCATCATTTGAAAACCCCTCTATTTCCTCATAGCTAAGATCCATTTTGTATCTTTTAAAAATAGTAATTATGAGCAAATCATTGTTTAACTAATTTTCCATTTTCATACCTGTAATGTATTTCAACAAATTCTTCACAAAATTTTTCCACAGCTGAGTTGGCAATATAGATTTTATTTTCATTAAATTGAATATAGTCCTGTTGATACGCTTACCGTTTGTTGAATTACCTTTTTCTTTTTAATATACGATTGATCGCATAGGCCATAACGATTATTGATAAAGGTAAAGTTATAAAATTGCTTATAGTTGAAAAAAACTTTGAATAAGAAAAACATAGGGAGATTTTAGTCTTCCTATGTTTTCATTCAAATTAGTTATCTGTTTGTTTTTCCTTCTTTTTCAAATACTCCGCACGTAATTTTTCGAGTTGCTGCTTTTTATCAACTTTCGCAGGCGTCTGTTTTTCTTGATACTTTCTCACAGCTACCTTACTTTTGGCATCCAATTGATATTTTCCCACTTTGTTTCACCTACTTTTCTTGTCTTTTAAACAGGAGCTATTCAACAAATATACTATACCTTATTTTACTGAGTAAACCTTATTACTTTATTATGTGCGCTACTTTTGTAAATATCAGTAAAACATTAATAACTCGTTAACGCATTAATTCAGACCCAACACTCTGCATTAGTCGCTAACTAAAGCTTCCTAACAATAATTTCCTGGCTGAATTTCCTTCAGTTTGTTTATTAAATTCTTTTACCTTTGAATAGTTCCACGATTGTTTCGGCAATCAAATAGTAAGTGGATAAGACTTTCGTAATATGGAAGAAATTCTTTCTTTTTGATCATCGTCAAAATTTCTTCCTTGCTTGCCCATTTCACGTTTTGAACCTCTTCATACTGTAAAGTGAGCGTATGTAATTGCACATCTTCTTGAATTAAATAAATGTCATCAAATCCATTCTCAAAATTTATCGTTAAATGAGGTCGTATATGCTGAAAATCTAATTTCAAGCCAATTTCTTCATACAATTCTCTTTGTGCAGCCGTTTGACTTGTATCCCCAGCTGTGG
Source organism: Alkalihalobacterium sp. APHAB7 (assembly GCF_048323755.1). NCBI lineage: Bacteria > Bacillati > Bacillota > Bacilli > Caryophanales > Bacillaceae > Alkalihalobacterium > Alkalihalobacterium sp. APHAB7. Next base: position 6,225 of record NZ_JBLWFS010000025.1, on the reverse strand, counting down.
CACTCCCTCCTGCAGTGAGATCCCACAGATTAGGCCAACTTTCTTTGAAGGACTGCCTTTGTTGTATGAGCATTTTCCCGTTTGAGTTAAAAATACATACATGAATAACTAAATGAAAATCCCCAGGGGCAAGCTCGATACCACGAACCCAAGTACGATCTGTTTTGCTTCGATTTATATCATACACATCCCATAATTCCACCAGCGTACCTCCAATTTACAGTTGTCATATTTTGAGATTAAACGACTTAACCTTTATTTAAGCGATCGTATGCGTTATTGAAATCACACTACTTTTTATTGTTCTCCTTTAATTCTTCACGGATCTTTTTTAGTTCCTCGGTCTGCTCGAGGATATTATTGTTCACTTTTCTTATTGCGTCATATATTGCAAATAAACCAGCAAATAGTAGTACCAAAATTAACAATTCCAACTCGTTTCCTGCTTTCTGTTATGTATTAAAATTTCGCTAATAATCCAACCATTAATTTTATAAAATCATTAGGATTGTTAAGACTAATAATAATAGCTTGATAGAGGATTTAACCTTTTCATATTCTATCATTTCAGCCAAGAGGACTCCTTCCTCAAAAATTTGTTAGAATTTTAGGTGGGAGGTGAATTGGCGGTTTTGAGTGTCATCTCTAGAATTTCTTAACTTTTTTGGTAAAATAAATTTAGGAACATATGTTTGGAAGTGATATTGAAATGGAAAACTACAAAACAATCCAAGTTTGGGTGAAAAAGGGACATCGTATGCATTCTTACTTTCAAGAGATGTGTCGAAACGCAAAAAATATGCATAATACGACTAATTTTTTTATTCGCCAAATTTACACGGGTCTTTATTCAAGCAAAGAGCTACAACCCCTCCAAAAAGAAGTTTTAGAAATGTTGTATCAAAACATAGATAAAATGAACGAAGTTCAGACCATTTCTTGTTTTAAAAAAATGAAAAAAGAAATGCAGAAAGAGAAAGATACACAAAAAGACATCCAATGTAATTTATTTGAGTTGCCGTCAAAAAAGAAACCTTACGTAAATTACAACTTTTTGGATGCTTTGTTTAAGGTTTTAGCACAAAACGACTATCGCTCTCTCCCTGCTCAATCAAGTCAAGGAATAATGAAAACAGTATTCCAGAACTGGAAATCGTTTTATGGTAGTTTACGAGAATACAAATCCAATCCAAATAAGTTCAAGGCAAGACCCAAAATCCCAGGATATAGTCGTGCTAAAGAAAAAGAAGTCTCTTTTTCCAATCAAGATTGTGTGATTAAAGATAATAAGTACTTGAAGTTTCCCAAAACAAAAGACCGTTTGAATATCGGAAAGTTGGGTTATTCCGAAGGTAAACTCAAACAAGTTCGTGTGAACCCAAGGTACGGACATTATGTTGTTGAGTTAATTTTTAGTGTTCCTTTGAAACAAGAAATGAAAGTTTCCAAGAAACGTTATATGTCGATTGACTTAGGAAATGATAATCTTGCAACCATCGTCACAAACACAGGTAAAACTGTATTAGTGAAGGGCAAAAATATTAAATCTGTCAATCAACGGTATAATCAACTGAAAGCCCATTTCACGGGTATTCTTCGTCATGGAAAAAATGAAAAAGAGGGTTCGTTTACCTCCAAGCGTTTAGAAAGAATTAACCATAAGCGTTTTAACCAAATCAAAGACTTGTTTCATAAAGCCAGTCATCATATTGAGAAAATCGTTTTAGAAGATGATATTGATACCATCATTATCGGTCACAACAAAGAATGGAAGCAATGCTCCAATATGGGCAAAAAAAATAACCAAGCATTCACAACCATTCCGCACAGCCTTTTAATCCAGATGATTAAATACAAGGCAGAGAGACATGGAATCAAAGTCCATGTTACTGAAGAGTCTTATACTTCAAAAGTGAGTTTCCTAGATAACGATGATATTCCCGTTTATGGTGAAAGCAATTCGAAAAAATCATTTTCTGGCAAGCGTATTAGTCGTGGTCTTTACCGTTCGAAGAACGGAATTCTTATCAATGCAGATGTAAACGGAGCAGCCAACATCATGAGGAAGGTATTCAAACATGCATTTGAAGAACCTTTTTCAGACTATAAATGCTTACTGCAACCGACATCATTCCTAATCAAATAAAAGTAATCCCAAAGGCAAGACCAATGGGATAGCGGGGTTGGGTGTTTTTAGCACACCAATGTGTCAACTCCACTGATGGTTAATCGTCATTTCCAAAGTCGATACCTCAGAAACCCCCACTTCAAATTTCGTAGAAATTAAGTGGTGGGAGTATTCATATTCTAAATAAGGAACAACCCAATGATCAACGACTGTATCGATCTTTCTTTTCTCCCAAAATGATATTTCATTACTCACTTGATCTTTAAAATAAAAGTAAATATGATCTTGATCATTGGAATAATAAACACCTAATTGTGGAAATCCTTTTTTATATACGTGAGTAGCTATAATTTCATCTGGATGTACTTCTTCGTTTTCAATTAAATAGTTAACTACATCCTGTATTTAATTTACAATACTGCATCTTTATTTTAACATCATTTTCCAGTACAGAGGCATAAAAAACGAGCTGCATCTATTACAGCCCGTAATTTTTTACGATCGCACTTGTTAGTGTAAGAATATTAATTCAATATATCAACGTATTTAGCCCCTACACATGCTATTATTCGAGAGAGATATCTATCTTTTTGAAGGAACTTAATGAGCGATGTAAACTATTTAATTGCTATGTGAATCTCAATTTGACCATTGGGATAGTATTTTTCAAAATCTGTTGAATAAGCTCTCACCAAATCTCCTTCCTCTTCACGTCTCCATATCTCCTTCCAAACGTTAAGTATCCCAAATTCATCTGATGTATCCACCTCAAAAATTTCATATTTACTTTTGTTCGAAATTTTAATTGTGGGTTCGTTATCACTACTTTCAATGGCTACACTTAATGTATAATCGCCTTTATAATCACTCTCGTAATCATAATACAGACCATATTTAACTTCATCATGATGCTTCAAAATACTTGATGCCTCTTTCCACATTTCTGTAATCTTTTGCATAATAGCGTTATCGTTAAAATTATTAGTTCTAACACTCTTAATAATTGTTAGGTTCATTAAAATTCCCCCGCTCATTGTGTTTTTTACTTAATTCTATAAAAAACACAATTTCCCTTTTTATTAAACTATTGCTCTTCGTTTGTTTAAGTATAATAGTTCACATTTGTTGAAGGTTCTGCCACCCATCATCAACCACTTTAATAATGGGTATAACCCGAAGAAGAAATACCCTCGAATTCCGTCTTACCGTGAATCATAAATAAAATAGTTATAGTACAAATATTTGAAGGAATAAAATAAAGCGGAATAACACAAAAACGAATGAGGTGGGATTAACATAATATTAAACTATTGTTAAGACTCAAAGGAGTAGGGCAGGAAAGTATTAGTCGCTAATTTTAAAGTTACGTATCAGTTTTTAGTGTTAAATCTAAGCATCTATTTCATCTCAAAATTCCCTTTCATCCCACATCCTTATAATCAGTAGTTTTGAGTTACCCTTCCTAACCATAACTTACTTTATATTATAAAGTCTTATGAAAGGAATGAGCCGAATGTATAATATGTATAATCCCTGCTACTATCCTTACAGCATTACCCCAACCATGTATCACCCACCTAATATGCATAATACTACTTACAAAACATACCCATCTCCTCACTGGGGCAACACACCAATCTATACTCCTTACTTTAATGAACAAGACGGCATAAGTAATTTTATCTCAAACTTAGAAGAACGAGGTTTTATTGTACAGAAAGGAAACTTAAGATATATTGATATATTAAAGCTGGCCAGTGAAGGTAAAGTTGACTCGGCTTTCGGGAATATTGTAGGAGCACCCTATGCAACCTATCTCCTTCCCCCTGCACCAAATCAGGAACCATCACCTGGGCAGCGACCACCAAGTGGCTATAATCCTGACGACCCAAATAATTACCCACCCAATATTGATTATGCAATGACGGGGGTGTACTATAAGCTGCGTCCTGACGAGGCAATTGTTTTAATTGGAAAGACACCGCCACCGTCAGTTTATTTTAGTTTTAGAAGTTATCTGGGATTTGTTGAAAATAAACCTAAAAAGGACTACAGTGATACAGTTACAACAGGGGATCAACGTATTGGTTTTTATCACTTTATCGGTGCCAGCCTGGGGGATCAAATAAGTAACAACTTTATCTGGACTGATCGTACACCTTATGGAAGCCCCGGAAATCCCTTTGACAGTTCTACAATTATCATTACCACTGCAGACCAAGGAATTAATGAGCAAATGCGTAATGCTCTTGTTGCATCAGGCTTTAACACGGGTATCATGAACGATGATATTATCCCTATGGACCTAGTCAGAATGGGACTAGAAAGGGGCAAAGATCACTTTCAGTTTCTCACGAGAGCTGCCATTTTTCAAAATCCGGATATTGGCTGGGATTACATTTCCAATCTTGATGAGTATTTTACGGTGTTGCGTATTACCCCCAAAATCCCCTATCCTACTACAAAACCTTGGCCTATACCATCACTTAAAATAAGAGAGACAGGTACGACTGAATTTCAAATTGTCCCAAAAGCAAGAGAGACACTGGATTACCTGAGAAATCAAATTATTAGTAAATACGGACACCCGGAATATGATATTGTGGATTTGGATTTTAATCTCGCTATACCTGATGCCTATGAGGGGATATTACAGGATGTCAATGTTTGGCTTGATAACAGAGATACAATCTATGTTAAAACGGAAACCTTTCAATTAGCTACCGATGATGATTTTGTGATTATATATGGTGTCAACAACACTCAAACGGGATTTGCAACATATCTCAACCTTGGTTTATACGGAGATGATCTCTGGAATGGCGTTGCAGGAACCGCGTTTACAAATGAATTTCAGTATCCTGCCGATGAATATTTTCCTGAATGGTTTAAAAATGATAAGTTCTATTATGTAGCCAAAATGGCAAGAAGTACCACAGAAGGCAATGAAATTATTATTCCTTATAGTACTGGCAACCCTCTAGGATCTGCATATGGTATTGACAACAATCAAGATGCTTTTGTAGTCATAAGAAGTTATGTCAATCAAAAAACCAAAGTGGCTTCAGCTCCTTTTGACTTTATCTGGGGGCGTGCAATCTTATTTACAAAAAAGAGAAACAACTATAGGGATATAATAGACATCCAATATTAGAAATGGTAATTCTTCTTATCTAACAGCACTAAAATCTAGTGCTGTTTTCCTCTGAGGCCAAACAAAATGACTCTTTCATTACACCTTGATTATATGAGAGTTTGCATTTCTTCGTACAAGCAATCATATTTTTATGATGAGAAGAAATTTTAACTAATCTACTTCTTTATTTAAACCTCATTTACAATCTATTGGCTAAAAAACGTCTGCATCTATTACAGCCCATAATTTAACTATCGCCTCCGTTAATTGAAATAAAGATTTTTTTAATCATTTCTCTCGGTTTATCAATTCAAATGACTCTTCAAAATCATCCCATTTTACATTAACTTTGATAACCTCTTCCTCTTGTACTTTTGCCCCAGTGCTAGAACCACTCGTTGAAAACGTAATGTCATTAGGGGGTTCATCAAACTCCCTACTCCTACTACCTCCTTTAGCCCTTGCATCATAAGAAAACTCTAGATTTTCTATTGATTGGATATCTTCAACTGACCCTTTGTAAGTTATTCTAAATTCATAATTGGCTTCATTAGAATATGTGGTTACTCCTTCTTCTTCACCCCATATTTCCGCCCCCTCGTAAATATATTCAGCCTCCCAAAACTCACCTTCACCAATAAACGTGTACTCATAATTAGTCACTTCTTCATTCGAACATCCAGCTAGTATCATAATCATTATAGATATTGAAGTTATAAATAGATTTTTCATCTCTATTCCCCCTAAGAAATAAATTTATCTCTTATACCTTATCATGTAACAATAATACTTTGGTTAATAATTGGTAATTATTTTTTAAACAAACCTGCTTCGTTCGTATTATAAGGTTAGCCAGATAAGAAAATATTTCTGGTTGACCTTTTTTTATATGGTCTTATTATAACAGTAGCCAGGGTAGAACGTAACTGCTCGTGGGGCATTGATCCCGTCAACTAAACCG